>CACXFZ010000180.1 GCA_902767025.1 uncultured Coriobacteriaceae bacterium | reverse complement strand
GGGGCGGTTGGCAACGGCGATGCGAACGCTGGGACTGCGGTGCTCGGCTTCGCAACGTAGCTGGCGCGCGGCCCGTTCGTCATCGGAGAGGTTCCTGCACGTGCCGGGATAGACGACGGACGTGTTTCGATGCGGCGCCGAGGCGGCCTGGATGTCGCTGCGCGTGCAATAGCAGGGATAGCATTCCTGGCTTGCCTGCAGGGTGTCATACGCCTGGCGGTAGGCCTCGTCGCGCGTGCTCTGGTAGACCACCTCGCCCGACCAGTCCAGGCCCAGCAGCTCGAAATCGCGCAGGGCCTGCTCGGCGAACTCCGGCCTGCACCTGCTCTTGTCCAGGTCGTCGATGCGCAGGCGCATGCTACCGCCCGAGCGCTTGACCAGGAGCCAGGCGATCAGGTACGAGAAGATGTTCCCAGCATGCATCCTGCCGCTGGGCGAAGGCGCGAACCGTCCTACCAGGGGCCTTGTGCTAGCGGGTGCCAAGCGCGCATTCCCTGCCCAGGGCAAACGCCTGCAGGTTTGCGTCGATGGTCTTGGGTGGCACCTTCAGCTTGATCTGCTCGTGCCAGGTATCCTCGGAAAACGGCAGGCTCGTCGACAGGGCGCCCAGCAGCACGACGTTGGCCGTCTTGGGCGAACCGGCCTGCCGGGCCAGCTCGTCGGCATCCACCAGCGTGGCTTGCGCGTCCTGGAGCCGTTCGCGGGCCCGTCGGGGCATCGCAGCCTTGCCGGTGGCCACGGGAAGCGGCTTGATGGCGACGTCGTTGACGAATATCATGCCGCCGGGCTTCAGGAAATGCAGGTTGCGCAGCGCTTCGGTGGTTTCGAAGGCCAGCAGGCAGTCGGCGCACGCTTCGTCTATGACCATCGCATTGACCGTTTCGCCGAACCGCACTGCGGTTGTGACCGCCCCACCCCGCTGCGCCATGCCGTGGATCTCGGACAGCTTGGTGTCGAACCCTTCGGCGATGGCGGTCTTGGCAAGCAGGTCGGCGGCAAGGATCGTGCCCTGCCCGCCCACGCCGGCCAGCAGGACGCTTGTTGTGGCGGTGGTGCTCATCGCGCGCTCCCTTCAAGTTGCTCGATTGCCTCAACGGGGCAATACTGGCCGCACTGGCCGCAACCCGCGCAGGCTGCGGTGTCGATGACGGCGCGGCCGTCGTCTTCCTTCGAAATCGCGGGGCATCCCAGGGAGATGCACGACCCGCACCCGGTGCAGTTGCCGTTGACGAAATACGGCGCTCCGGGCACGAACGAGTTGCGGAGCAGCACGCACGGCGACTTGAAGATGATCACCGACAGCGCCTCGGAGTTGGCGAGGGCGTCCTTGATGGCAGAGCGCACGGCGCGCATGTCGTTAGGGTTGACCACGGCGCAATCGTCCACGCCGAGCGCCTTCACCAGGGCCTCCAGGTCGAGTTCCCTGCTCGTGCGCTGCTGCAGCGTGATGCCGTTGACGGGGTTTCCCTCATGGCCGGTCATGCCGGTCGTGCGGTTGTCCAGGATGCACACGAGGCCGGGACCGACGTTGTACACCGTGTTCAGCAGGCTGGTGATGCCGGAATGCGCGAAGGTGGAATCCCCGATGACGGCCGCAACGCGCGCAGGCTCGCCGAAACGGCCGGCGAGCTCGAACCCGTGGGCCATCGAAACGGATGCGCCCATGCACACGCAGGTGTCCATCGCGCTCAAGGGCGGCAGCGCACCCAGGGTGTAGCAGCCGATGTCGCCGCACACGATGCACTTCGCACGCGCAAGCTCCTTGAAGACCAGGCGGTGCGGGCATCCCGCGCACAGCGCAGGCGGGCGGGCGGGAACCTCTTCGGGAGCGGCGGCAGCAGGCACGTCCAGACCGAACGCGGCCCTGATCGACGCGGGCGACAGCTCGCCTTGCGCCGGAAGGGCGGCAGGCGTGGCGTCGAGTTGGACGCCGAGGGCGCGCACCGAGTCGGAGAGGTAGGTCGAAGCTTCGTCGATGCAGTAGAGGGCGTCGACTTGCTCCCTGAACTGCTGCAATGCACGCTTTGGCAAGGGCCATACCACGCCCAGCTTGAACACGCTCGCATCGGGCAGCGCCTCGCACACGTACTGGTAGGCGGCGCCGCTGCAGATCACGCCCATCGACGTGTCGCGCATCTCGACGCGGTTGAGCTCGCTGTCCTCGCACCAGGCCGCAGCGGCCGCCACGCGCTCGTCGAGCGAGGCCCTGCGCAGCTTGGCGTAGGCGGGCATCATCACCCACTTGGACGGGTCCTTCTCGTAGGGCTTGGGCGCGACTTCTGCGCGCTCGGCAACCTCCACGCTTCCCTTGGCATGGCTGATGCGCACCGTCGAGCGCAGCATCACGGGCATGTCGAAGCGCTCGGACAGTTCGAAGGCTTCCTTGGCGAACGCGCGTGCCTCGGCCGAGTCGCTTGGTTCGAGCATCAGGGCGTGGGCGGCTTGCGCGTAGTAGCGGCTGTCTTGCTCGTTTTGGCTCGAGTGCATGCCCGGGTCGTCTGCGGCGAGCATGACGATGCCGCCGTTCACGCCGGTGTAGGCCACGGTGAACAGCGGGTCGGCTGCGACATTGACGCCCACGTGCTTCATCGTGGCGAGCACGCGTGCTCCCGCCGCGCTTGCGCCGACGGCGACCTCCAGGGCCACCTTCTCGTTCGGGCACCACTCTGCGTAGACGCCGTCCTTCTGGGCGAACGTCTCCATCGTTTCCGTGCTCGGCGTGCCGGGATAACCGACACCGATGTGCGCGCCCGCTTCCCAGGCGCCTTGGGCTATGGCCTCGTTACCAGACAGAAGCGCCATCAAGCCCTCCTTCCCTCACCAGTGTGAACGTGGCAGTGCTTTACCTATCGTACAGCAAGCAAAACGAGCCGATCTGGATGATGTCGTCGGGCGACAGAACCGCCTCCTCGACGTTGGTGTTGTTGATCCAGATGCCGTTGAAGCTCGACGAGTCGCGGATGACGAACTCGCCGTTGCTGGGAAACACCGTGGCATGCTCGCGCGACACGGTCATGTCGTTCAAGAAGATGTCGCAGGCCGGGTCGCGCCCGATGCTCGAGATCTTGTCGTCGAGGGAATAGACCGTGCCCAATTGGGGCCCGCGCACGATGGTCAGCGTGGCCGACTGGGCCGTGCGGGCCTTGGGCTTCGATTCCTGCAGCCCGTCGTCCAGGGTGATGGGCATGAACTCCTCGGTCGATCCGAGCAGCTTGAACCCGCACCAGGGGCACGAGCCGTCGTCGGGACCGATCGCCCGCTTGCAAATGGGACATACGTCAGCCATGGTTCCTCCCCGATGCCTTATGCGGCGTTCTGAAGCGACTTGTCGTTGAGCAAGTCGACCTGGTTGTACAGCTTTCCTTCGGCAATGCAGTCGTCGCCCGCGAAGCCGCCGATGAGCTTCGTCCACCAAATGCCGATCCCTTCGAAGATGTTGGGCCCGGGCACGTCGATGGCGGCGACGATGTTCGTCGATCCGATGACCTTGTTGTGCTGCAGAAACGAGATGGTCCCCACCACGTCGCCCGCAGACACGCTGCCGGTGATCTCGCGGTACTCGACTTGCTGGCTCACGTTGCCGGACAGGTCGAACACGCGCACCGTGGCGCTGGGGTCTTCGAAGGTGGCGGGAAGCGTCGCGTTCACGCGCGTCTGGTTGGGGACGTCGGCTGCCAGCGGCACCGTTGCCCCGATGTTGTTCGAAGTGGTGCGGTCGGTGTTGCACATCTTGTAGTCGATGGTGTGGTTGAACACCCAGTCCCACATCTCGGACGTGTCCTGGAAGCGCTGGTACTCGTCGGAGGAGTTCAGCACGACGGAGTACAGCTCCATCCCGTTGCCCTCGACGGCGCCGCAGAAGCAGGGGCCTGCCGAATCGGTGAAGCCCGTCTTGATGCCCAGGGCACCATCGTATTCGCTGAGCAGCAGGTCGGTGGAGGCCAGCTCGATGTCAACGTCCTCGCCGTCCCGGCGCACGCGGCAGGTGGTGGTGTCCTGCTTGGTGACCTCGCGGATCTCGGACTTGGACATCGCGTACTTGGCGAGCTTGGCGATGTCGCGCGCGCAGCTGTGCTGGTCGCTTTCGAACTGGCCATCGTCCAGGCCGTGGGGGTT
The DNA here is from genome assembly GCA_902767025.1 of uncultured Coriobacteriaceae bacterium. Taxonomy (GTDB): domain Bacteria; phylum Actinomycetota; class Coriobacteriia; order Coriobacteriales; family Eggerthellaceae; genus CACXMZ01. The sequence goes on along the minus strand of CACXFZ010000180.1, from coordinate 3,122 downwards.
GGTGAAGTACGAGTTGTCCATGCCGAGCTCTTTGGCCTTCTGGTTCATCGCATCGACGAAGCGCTGGACGCATGCCTCCTCGTCATCCGACGAAGAGCCCTCTTCGAACAGCAGGCGCGCCCCCACGCTTTCAGCCACGGCCTGCGCGGCATCGTTGCCGGAGGGAACCAGCATCGCCTTGAGCGCCTCCTTGAGCGTGAGCGTGTCTCCGACGATCAGCTGTGCGGTGGACTCGCCGATGTTGGCGGCATCCTCGCCCACGGTGACGCTGGTTTCCAGCGGCGCGTTGTCGACGGCGCAGACGGCGGTCATGACCTTGGTGATGCTGGCGATGTTGGCCGACGTGTCGGCGTCGCGCTCGAAAAAGACGGTGCCCAGCTCGTCCATGACGATGGCATGCTCGGCGTCGATGTTGGGGCATTGGGAAACCGACAGCCCCCGCTGCTCGACGGTCTCGCCCAGCACGATGTCCGCCTTGAGCACTTCGGCTTGGGCGCGAACCGGGTTCAAGATGCACAGGGCAAAGGCTACCAGGGCGGCACACACGGCGAATGCAACCGTGGTGCGCGCATGCGAAAACGTTGGGATGTTGTCGGTGGTTGAGGTGGTCATTCGGCTCCCCTGACGATGATGGTGTTGGATGCGCTGTAGTGCGACTCGAACACATCCGTGAACAGCAGGTTGTCGTCCTTGTCTGACACGGTGCGCGTGATCTTGATCTTCAGGCCGTCGGCGCCGCGCATCTTCACGTACTCCTGGCCCGGTGCAAGCGAGGCGTCGAATTCGTAGACGGTCTGGGACGGCTCTCCCTGTTCCCACTGGCCCGTTTCGGTCTGGACGGTGTATCCGGGGTCGACGCCGTAGATGCTCGCGGTGACACTCGAGTCGTCGTAGCTCATGATCAGGATGACGTCGGAATGCGTGTCGTTGCGCCATTTCAGGTCGGGGAACTCCCAGCTGACCGCGCTGTCGCGGCCCGCGGGGTACGTGGGAATGTAGAGCGAGTGGTTGGCGCGCTCCTCGATGCCGAACCCGGCTTCGTAGGCGGCGTTGAACACCGTGGTGGCAACCTGGCAGATGCCTCCCCCGATCTCGTCGACGGTCTCGTCGCCGGCAATTGCGATGGCCGCTTGGAAGCCCTTCTCCTCGTTGCACTCCCCTGCCGTCTCGTTGAAGCTCCACACACCGCCGTCAGACTTGCAGATGGAGTTGTTCAGCAGGTCGGCGGCAAGGTGGATGTTGGTGTTGCGCGCCGGCGTGTTGGACGTGTACTCGGTCGTGAACGTGGAGATGGGCGCGATCAGGCCGTTCGACACGGCTTGGTCGAAGCTCATCTTGCTGGGCGCATCGGATTGCTTGACCTCGATCACCCGGCTCGTCGGGGTCTTCTCGCCAAACAGCGTCTCCTGCATGTCCTCGAGGGCGGCCTCGACGTTGGGCAGCTTGGAATCGGTGGTGATGCTCACTTGCACCGTGCCGCCCTCGTTGGTGATCTCCACCTTGTCCTTGCCTTCCTGCAATCCGGGGATGGCATGGACGAGGATGGAATTGCGCGCGCGGTTCGAGTTCACGTTCGGTTCCAGGTGCTGTGTGCCGTCGTCGTCCTCGACCACCTCGGTCGACACCCAGTTGCCCAGCGTTTGCGCGTCCACCGACCAGGAAAGGTCGCCGAACTTGAACTCGAGGCCGCCTTCGATGCGCTCCTGGATGAAGTCTGCGCATACCTGCGCCTGGTCGTAGTCGATCTGAAGCGGCTGATGCTCGGTGTAGGCGACGAAATCGCGCGGCTCTTCGGGGTCCTTGAGCAGAAGCTCGGAAACCTGCCCTTCGAGCCAGTCGCGGTTGACCATGTCGCCGTCATGGCCTTCGGTTATGTAGGGAACGTCGTCGAGCATGACCACCATGCAGTTCTGGTACTTGTACCCCAGCACCGCGTCTATCTCGCTTGCGTACTCGTCGACAAGCTTGTCGTTGCAGTCGATGGTCAGCGGCACGTCCTTGCCCTGGATGAGAAGCCCGATGCGCTCGATCGGCGACGAACGTCCCATGTTCACGGCATCCTGGGCAGCGGTCGTGTAGTCGATCGAAGCGTCCAGGTCCTGGGCATCGGCCGGCCACACGACGGTGTAGCCCAGAGATTCCTCGACTGTGTCGGTCTCGGTTGCTTCGATGTTCTCGGCCTGCTCGTCCAGCAGTTCCTGGCTGGCGTAGGCACGCACCGGCTTCGATTTCAGGACGGGCTCGTACTTCGCAGACACCTTCTGGACGATCTCCTCGACGTTCATGCCCTCGACGTCGATGCCGGCGACCGTGACGCCCGGATAGGCGCGGCCTGCGTGGCTGACCGTGTCGACGATGAAGCCCACGGCGGCAACGATGATGATGATGCTGATGAGCTTGGCGTAACTGCGCTTCTTGCCGATGCGCACATGGGTGACCGGTACCTTCGCGCTCGTGGGCTGCTTGGCTTCTCCGCCCTTGACGCTGGGCCGGCTTTCGGTCTGTGTCTGCGTGCTCTCCTCGGTCATCTGCCTAGTCCCCCGTGTCCCCTTTGACGGCACCCGCCTTCATCAGGGATTTCGTCACGTAGTAGGTGGTCGAGATGAACCCCAGGAACAGGCCCAGGTAGACGAACCAGATGCCCCACGAGCAGGGCTCGGAGTTGAATCCAGGCAGCCAGCCGACGTTGAGGATGCCCAAACCGCTCATCGTCGGCCAATTGAGCATCAATCCGATGAATCCCAGGAACAGGGACGCGGTGGCGGCCTTGCCGATCAGGATCACGGGAATGCGGATGTGGTACTTGGCCAGCAGGATCGAGCCGCCGATGAGCATCATGACGTCGCGCAGGATGATGACGACGATGATCCACAGGGGCAGCTGCCCGATCAGGTACACGCAGATCACGCCCGAGATCATGAGCACGCGGTCGACGATGGGGTCGAGCACGCGACCCAGCCTGCTGACGCTGTGGGTCGAGCGCGCGACGTAGCCGTCGACGAAGTCGGTGCCTGCCGCAAGCGCGAACACGAACGTGGCCATCAGGTTGTGGCCGTCCATGATGAGCACCACGAACACGGGCACCAGGCACAGCCGAATAAGGCTGACCACGTTGGCGACCG
>CACXFZ010000179.1 GCA_902767025.1 uncultured Coriobacteriaceae bacterium | reverse complement strand
GTTTCGCCGCATGCGCGCGTGCATACCGTGCGTTTTCGTGGCACTCGAGCTCAAATGACGTGCACAGCGTGCGTTTTCATGGCGAAACGACCCTGGATTTCCCTGAGGCAGGATGACTCAACTACCCTGCGTGAATGAGCCACTCAGCAGGGTGAGCATGTCGGTGGGAGACAGGCAGGCGATAGGCGCGTGTTTCTGCAGCTTCTCGTCGCCCGACACCAGGTAGTCCGCCTTGGACAGGTGGGCGGTGGCCAGAACCAGGCTGTCCTCGAAACCGTTATGAAGCGCACGGTAGCTTCGGGCCAGCAGGCATTCGTCGTGGCCCACGGGCTCCACGTGAATCAAGCCCATCAGGCTGTCCAGCTGCGCCCATGTTATCTCGGCTGCAGCGGCGGCGGCGCCTTCGGACACGGCGCCTTCGGGCGTTCGGTTCGCCGCTTTCAGGCTCGAGCAGATGACGTAGTGGCAATCCTTCAGGCTCTCGCTCGCCACGTGCATGGTGTGCCCGTTGTCGCGCGCGAGTTTGGCAAGGCCGACGAAGGCTTCGCATCCGGGGTTTCGCCCCATCGCGTAGTCGAGCAGCACGTTGGTATCGAAGAACAGGCGCGCCATGGCTATTCGACCCCGTAGCCTGCGTACTTGTCGGAGAAGGCGAGGTCGCGCAGTTGCTCGAGCGTCATGTCGGGTGGGGGAGCGGCGATGCCATGCTGCCTTGCCATGCGCACAACCAGTCCTGCCCCTTCGTCGAGCGCTGCCTCGGTCGCGTCCGTGCCCGAAACCTTGTCTGTCCCGTCCGACAGGAAGTCGGGCAAGCTGCCTTCTTCGGCAAGGTAGCGCCACAGTCCGCGCACGGCATCCGACGCGCTCTTGCCGCAGCGTTCCAGCGTCGCGTCGCCACGACGTTTCAGCGATGCGTCGATGCGCGTGTTCATTTGAACGGCACCCATGTTCGTCCTCCATGGAGCTAGTGGCTAGGCAATTGATGGCCATGGTATAGCAAGCAAGCAGGGCTTGGCGTAAGCTCCGCCTTAGGTCAGCCTGCCGACGTTTGTCGTGGAAAAACCTGCGGCGGCCTTCTGCCTTGCCTGCTGGGGGCTATACTGGTCTGCGCCGAAACGAGCGGCAGTGCACGTCCGGGAAAGAGGAGATCGATGGGCGAGAACAACCAGCCTGACCTGATATTGGGAACCGCGGGCCATATCGACCACGGAAAGTCGTCGTTGGTGTTCGCCCTGACCGGAGTCGACCCCGATCGGTTGGCGGAGGAGAAGGAACGCGGCATCACCATTACCCTGGGGTTCGCCCAGCTGCACCTGCCCGACGGACGGTCGATGGGCGTAGTCGACCTGCCCGGCCACGAGAAGTTCGTGCGCCAGATGATCTCGGGCGCAACCGGCATCGACGTGGCCCTGCTCGTGGTGGCGGCCGACGACGGCGTGATGCCCCAGACCGTCGAGCACCTGGCCATCCTGCAGACGCTGGGCATCCGCTCGTGCGTGGTTGCGCTGACCAAGATCGACCTGGTGGATGAAGACCTGATCGAGCTCGTCACCGACGATGTGCGCCAGCTGCTGGCCGACACGCCGTTTGCCGACGCGGTCATCGTGCCGGTGTCCTCCCGCACGCGCGAAGGCCTCGAAGACGTGCTTCAGGCCATCCAGGATGCTGCATCGGGCGCCGACCGCACGCACACCGGGTCGGCCGTGCGCTATCCGGTCGACCGTGTGTTCACGATCAAGGGCGCAGGCACGGTGGTCACCGGCACGCTGTGGAGCGGCACCGTGTCCCCCGGCGACACCGTGGAGATCCTGCCGTCGAGGCTGCAATGCCGCGTGCGCTCCATCCAGATCCACGGCGACACGGTCGAGCTTGCGCAGGCGGGCAACCGCGTGGCCATCAACCTCAACAACGTCAAGACCAGCGAAGTGCGCCCCGGCGACTTCCTGGCCTCGCCCGACGCGATCGAGCCGAGCGACAGGTTCGACGCATACATCACCTACATCGACAGCAGCCAGACGGGCAAGCCCATCGTCAGCGGCGCGCCGATGCACATCGCGCACGGCACGCGCGAGGTCGTGGGGCGCATCCTGTTCGCCGACGGTTTGCAGACGCTCGAGCCCGGTGCATCCACCATCGCGCAGTTCCGCATCGACGAGCCTTTGGCCCTGTCCTGCGGCGACCGGTTCGTCATGCGCACCTATTCGCCGGTCCTGCTCGCGGGCGGCGGCACGGTCCTGCTCGCGCACCCGCGCCGGCGCACGAACCTGAGCGAGAAGGAGCACGAGCTGCTCGACGCGCTGCAGGAACAGGACATGGCGCGGGCCGTCGAATGCGCGGTGGCCACCGAGGCGACCCCGGTGGACGCGGAATTCGTGGCGCGTCTGATCGGCATCGACCCCGTGCATGCCCAGGAGCTGCTCGATGCGGTGGCCGAACAAGGCCGCCTGGTGTCGATGGGCACGGCGCCGCGGTTCTATGCGACCCAGGAAGCGGTGGACGGCGCCCTCGCGCGCATCGACCAGGTGCTGGGTGCGTTCCACGACGCGAATCCCAAGGAAGACGGCATGCCCAAGGAGGCCCTGCGACGCAAGTGCTTCCCCAAGATGAGCACGGCGTGCTTCGACGAGCTTCTCTCGAGTGCAATCGAGCGCAAGATCGCCGTGGTGGCGCGCGCAGTGGTCAGCAAGCCTTCGGCGGTCAGCGCCGCCCAGGAAGCCGAAGCGGAAACGGCCAAGCAACTGCTGCCCCTGCTCCAGGGCACGGGCCTCACGCCGCCCGATGTGGCCGAAATCGCCCAGCAGGCCGGCATCGGCGCATCCCAGGCGCGCCGTGGCTTGGACGTGCTGTGCGGCCAGGACCTTGCCTGGCGCGCGAACAACGACCTGTACTTCGACAACCAGGCGATCGAGCAGGCAAAGCAGCAGATAACCCAGCATTTCTCATCGGGCGGCGAAGGCACGGTGGCCGCGCTGCGCGACGTGCTGGGCATCACGCGCAAGTTCGCCGTGCCGCTGCTCGAAGGCCTCGACGCGTGTGGGTTCACGCGCCGGTCGGGAGACAACACGCGCGAGCTCGCCTAGCCGCGTAGGCACAAGCGCACAGCCACGGATTTCCCGTTCGGGCAGGGCTTGGGTGCCTGTTCAGAGAATCGCGGTTAGACTATAATGGCAAACCGTATAGCGCCATGGCGGCTCCCGAGCCGTGCCTGGGCGCGCAACATGCGAAAACCCACTTCGGACAAGGATGCGAACATGGATAACGAGCAGATTTCCACCCAGCTCAAAAAACTGCCCCAGGTCGAGGAAGTCCTGCGCATCGTAGACACGGTGCTGCCGCAAGAGCAGGACCAGCGCAAACTGCTGGCCGACGCCGTTCGCAGCGAAATCGGCCTGCTGCGCACCGCCATCCTTGCCGGCGAAACCCCCGAGTTCAGTGCCCAGACGGTGGCCCAGCAGGCGTGCCGGCGCTTCGACAACCTGTTCAACCGCTCGCTGCGCCGCGTGATCAACGCCACCGGCGTGGTCATCCATACCAACCTGGGCCGCAGCGTCATGGCGCCCGCGGCCATCGAGGCCGTCAACGACGTGATGAAGGGCTATTCCACGCTCGAGTACAGCGTGGACGACATGGCCCGCGGCAGCCGCCATTCCCATTGCGAAAGGCTGCTGTGCGCGCTCACCGGCGCCGAAGCGGCCATCGCCGTGAACAACAATGCCGCGGCGGTGGTGCTGGTGCTCTCCGAATTCGCCGAAGGGCGCGAGGCCATCGTGTCGCGCGGCGAGCTGATCGAGCTGGGCGAGTCGTTCCGCATCCCGGAAATCATGGCGCAATCCCACGCCCACATGGTGGAAGTGGGCACCACGAACAAGACCCACGCGCACGACTACGCACGTGCGGTCAACGAGGAAACGGCGATGATGCTCAAGGTCCACAAGTCGAACTACCGCATCGTGGGCTTCACGCAGGAGGTCGAGCTCGGCGAGCTTCGGGCAGTCGCCGACAACCACGAGAAGGAAACCGGCCAGCGCGTGCTGGTCTACGAGGACCAGGGGTCGGGCTCGTTCGTCAAGCTGGACCGTTACGGCAACTTCGCCGAACCCACGGTGGCCGAATCGCTTGCCAACGGCGCCGATTTGGTGTCGTTTTCCGGCGACAAGCTGCTGGGCGGTCCCCAGTGCGGCATCATCTGCGGCTCCAAGGAGCTCATCGGCCGCCTGAAGAAGAACCCATGGGCGCGCATCGTTCGTCTGGACAAGATGACGCTGGCCGCACTGGAAGGCACGCTGCAGCTGTACATGCAGGGTGCCGACGCAGTGGACTCCATCCCCACCGTGCGTATGCTGTCGGAATCGGCCGACACGGTGCGCGTGCGAGCCGAGCGCTTGCAGGAGCTGGTGGAGGCGGCCGTTCCCGCCGGGTGCGTCGAAACGAAGATCGTCGAGGAGATCTCGCGCGCAGGCGGCGGCTCGCTGCCCATGTACGACATCGACACCTATGCGCTCGAGATCACGCCGCTCGTGGGCGATGTGCAGGATTGCGAAGCCCACTTGATCAAGAAATGCCCCGTGCCCATCGTGGCGCGCATCAGCCGCGGAACGATCATCTGCGACCCGCGCACGCTGCTCGACGACGAGGAAATGCAGGCGGTGGCCCAGGGCTTCAAGGCCTACTTCGAGACGCTGCAGGCCTAAATCCCGGTCGCAGGCCGTGGTAGCCGGAAGCAGAGGAGCGAGCATGAGCGCAGCCAGCAAGAGCACGGGCTCTCCCGCGAAGCCCCCCGTCGTGGACGAGCGGGGCGTGGTCCATCTGACGCGCACCACGACCAGCGGCGGTTGAGCCGCCAAGTGGGGTCCGGGGGACCTCAAGGAAATACTGAGCAACATAGCGCCCGCAGTCGACCCGGAGCTGATGCTGGGGTTCGACACCAGCGACGACTGCGCGGTTTTTCGCGTCAACGACGACCAGGCGGTCGTGCTCACGCTCGACTTCTTCACGCCCGTGGTCGACGACCCGTACGAATTCGGGGCGGTGGCGGCGGCCAACGCCATATCCGACGTGTACGCCATGGGGGCCAAGCCCCTGGCCGCGCTGAACATCCTGGCCTTCCCGCAACAGCTGGGGCAGGAAGTGGCCGACGAGGTCATCCGCGGCGGTTCCGACCAGATCGCCGCCTGCAACGCCTTCGTGGTGGGCGGCCACATCGTGGAAGACGACGAGCCCAAGTACGGCATGGCGGTGCTGGGGGTGGCCCATCCCGACCAGGTGAAGCGCAACGAGGGCGCCCAGGTCGGCGACGTGCTCGTCTACACGAAGCCGCTGGGCATGGGCATCATGCACTCGGCGTTTCTAGCCGGGTTCGAGACGGCCGAAACGATGCGGCCGGTGATCGCGTCGATGAAGGAGCTGAACAAGCAGGCGGCCGAGGCTTTCGAGGGGCTGGACGCGCATGCGGTCACCGACGTGACCGGGTTCGGCCTGGCGGGCCATCTGCACGAGATGCTGGAATCCAGCGGCGCGTCGGCGATCCTGCGATGGGACAGGTTGCCGCTGTTCGACGGCGTCTATCGGTACTCTCAGGAAGGATGCCGCCCCGGCAAGGTCTTCGACGTGATCGAATGGGCGCGCAGCTTCGTGGCGAAGGGCACGATGGACGACGTCACCTACGACGACCGCATGGGGGTGCTCTGCGACCCCCAAACAAGCGGCGGGCTGCTGATCGCCTTGCCGGCGGATCAGGCCGACGACTACCTGCGCAGGTTCAGGGAGCTGTCGGGCCGCGATGCCGCCCTGGTGGCGGAAGTGGTCGACGGCCCCGCGGGTAGGATATTCATTCGCTAGCACGCTATCAGGAGGGTACCGCATGTCCGAGCGCAAACGCCTACCTCGCACGCCCGTCCGGTCCGCGCCGGCCAACGGCGCTGCCGCGAAATGGAAGCCCGGCGAATTCGAGTCGATCGTCTCGGCGCTGCCGGCGGCGTTCGCCCAGGAAGGCGTGCAGGGCCTGGCGCAGGGGGAGGACTGCTCCATCGTGCGCATCAACGACGACCAGGCGACCGTGTTCGCCCTGGACTGGTTCCCGCCGGTGGTCGACGACCTGTACCGCTTCGGCGCCATATCGGCGGCAAGTGCCCTGTCGCGGCTGTACGCGGCGGGCGTCAAACCCGTGGTGGCTCTCAACATCATGGCGCTTCCGTGCAAGTGGGGCGTGGACGCGGTGGGCCAGGTCGTGCGCGGCGGATCGGACAAGGTGGCCGAGGCCGGTGCGTTCGTGGTAGGCGGCCACTCGATTGACGACGCCGTCCCCAAGTACGGCTTGGCGGTCTTCGGCATGGGCCATCCGCGGGACATCGCCGACTGTGCGAACATCGTCCCGGGCGACGTGCTCTTCTACACCAAGCCGCTGGGTTTGGGCGTTGCAACCGAGGCCTACCGCACAGGTGCGCTGTCCGAAGAGGGTTACCAGCCTGCGGTGGAATGCATGTGCGAGCTGGGCCGGGGGGTCTTCGAGGCGTATGCCGGCCTGCAGGTGCACGGTGCGGGCTTCGTGGCCGAGCGCGGCCTGGTGGGGCATCTGCACGACATGCTCGAGCTGTGCCAGGCGTCGGCCGAGTTGCAGTGGGGGAGCATTCCCTTGCTCGATGGCGTGTGGGACCTGTGCTGCCAAGGCCTGGCGAGCGAGCGGACGAAGGAAAACGCGCGCTGGGCCGCCGCATTCGTCGACGATGCGGGCGATGTGCAGGGCGCCGATGCGCGCCTGGCGCTTCTGGGCGACGCTGCCACGGGTGGCGGCCTGCTGGTGGCCGTGGCACCCGACGACGCCGACGCCTTCGCGTGCGCATGCGAGCAGGGCACGGGACGCGCGCCGTCGCGGATAGGCGAAGTGCATGCCGGTTCGCCGGGCCGCATCGCAATTCATTCGTAATTCCAATACAGATAATCGAAGAGAAGCCGTCGCCGTGCCAGGCAGCGGTTTTTCTGCTTATCGCGCTTGCCGAACGAGGGGGGCGCATGCTCCTTTCAGCTCGCTCTGAGCACTGTCAGACAAATAATTTAAAATAAGATTAGTGAAAAAAACAGGCCAAATACGAGGTGTTTTTCCCATACGAACAGGGGTTACACACGGGAATTGTGCGAGTGAACAAAAAGCAACTCTTTTCCTTGCTTCGTTGCATATCAAAATATATAATCGTGATAGGCATTACCAGCAGGGGGAGGCCCCAAAGGGTGATTCTGCCACCCGGTACAGGCCATGTTAGGTAATCGCGTTCACAGAGGGGAGAAATATGAAAGACGATTTCAAGAACCCAGTATTCATTATCGGCCTTGTCTTATGTGCGGTTATCGCCATTTGGTCGATTGCCTTCAACGAGAGCTTCACGGTGGTATCAAACGCCGTGTTTGCTTTCTTGACGGTAGACTTTGGTTGGCTCTACCTGATTGCCATGTTGGCGTTCGTCATCTTTGCCGTCGCTATCATGGCTTCCAAGTGGGGCAGCATCAGGTTGGGCCCTGATGATTCACAGCCCGAGTACAAGACGCTCACTTGGTTTGCCATGCTGTTCGGTTGCGGCATGGGCGTTGGTTTGGTGTTCTGGGGCATTGCCGAGCCGGTATCCCACTTCGTGGGTCCCATGGCAGGCATCGATCCCGAGAGCCCCGAAGCCGCTCAGTTTGCAATGTCCGCATCGTTCATGCACTGGGGCATCCACCCGTGGGCCAACTATGCGGTCATCGGCCTGGCTTTGGCTTATTTCCAGTATCGCAAGGGTAAGCCGGCGCTTATCAGCTCGGCGCTTGAACCGCTGATTGGCACGAAGCTCACCAAGGGCTGGCTGGGCAAGCTGGTCGACATTCTGGCCGTGTTCGCAACGCTGGCTGGCGTGGTTACCTCGCTGGGCCTGGGCGTTCTGCAAATCAACTCCGGCCTGAACTACATGTTTGGCGTTCCTACCGAGCTTATTATCCAGATCGTCATCATCCTTATCATCTCGGTCATCTACATCGGCACGGCTGTGCTGGGTATCGAAAAGGGCATCAGTGTTATTTCGAACATGAACCTGTACATCGCCGTGGGCGTGCTGCTGGTTTGCTTCATCGTTGGTCCGAAGATCGACGTGCTGAACAACCTGGTCGGCGGTCTGGGCGACTACTTCGGCACCTTCTTCCAGTCTAGTCTGGGTATGACCGCTTATGGTGACAACTCCTGGACGCTCGGCTGGCGCATCTTCTACTGGGCATGGTGGATCGCATGGGCACCCTTCGTGGGCGTGTTCATTGCCCGCATCTCCAAGGGCCGCACCGTGCGCGAATTCATCGCTGGCGTCGTGCTGGTTCCTGCCGTGGCGTCGATCATCTGGTTCGCCGTCTTCGGTTCGATGGGTCTGTCCCTGGGCATGAACGGCGTTATCGACTCCGAAACGCTGGGCGCCATCGCGGCTGCTCCTGAAACCGGTCTGTTCACGGTCATGAGCCACTATCCGCTGGGTGCCATCATCTCGGTGGTCATCCTGGTCCTGATCATCACCTTCTTCGTTACGTCGGCCAACTCCGGTACCTTCGTACTGGGCATGCTGTCCTCGAAGGGCAATCTTGAGCCTTCCAAGTCGAAGAAGATGCTCTGGGGCGTTGTGCAATCGACGATGGCCATTGGCCTGCTGATCGCAGGTGGCTTGAAGCCGCTGCAAACCATCTCGATTGCTGCTGCCTTCCCGTTCATTATCATCATGTTCGCGGCCATGGCCTCGATCGTGAAAGCACTGGGACGCGACAAGGAGACGCCGAATGTAGGCGACCCCGACTTCGTCCCCGACCCCGATTCCCCCTTGGCTCTGGAGCAAAAGGCGGATTCGTAGCGTTGCAACTTCCCGCCGGGGTGCAGTAAGAAGCCTGTACCCCGGTGGTCGAAGGCTTCGTTTTCGGCTCTGTCCAGTTATGTGGGCAGGGAAGAAATATAGGAGAGGACCTTTCTGCAGAAGAAGTGAGGCGCGAAGAGAAAGGGAATCAACTGTAGGTGTAGGAATCGGCAAACAAGAGAAGTTTTAGAAAGGAGACACGCGTATGAAACTGACAATTGGCAATATCCATGTGCAGGACGTGGTGCTCGGTACCGAGAACTCGTTTGCAAACGGCGTGCTGACTATCGACAAGCAGGGCGCCATCGACTACCTGATGGGCGAAGACGACCACATCACCGAGCTCGATATCGAGATTGCTCGTCCGGGCGATGATACGCGCATCGTGCCCGTCATCGAGACCATCGAGGCCCGTTGCCGCATGGATGATCGCTGCCTGTTCCCCGGCGTTACCGGCGATCTGGTTCCTGCCGGCGACGGCGAACTGAAGGCATTCAAGGATTGCTGCATCACCGTGGTAGGCAAGGAATGGGGCAGCTTCGGCGACGGCGTCATCGACATGGGTGGCGAAGGCGCAAAGCAGACCTACTGGTCTAAGCTCATCAACATCTGCCTGGTGGGCGACACCGATGAGGAGTTCGAGCGCCATGAGCAGCAGAAGATGAACCATGCTCTGCGCTGGGCTGGTCATCGCTTCGCCGAGTGGCTGGGCAAGGTGGCCAAGGACATCGAGCCCGATGACACCGAGGTTTACGAGTTCGACCCCATCACCAAGCGTGATGCTGCGAAGAACGACCTGCCCAACGTGGTGGCCGTCCTGCAGCCGCAGTCGCAGATGGAAGCCCTGGGTTACAACGACCTGTGGTACGGCTGGGATATGAACAAGTATCTGCCCAGCTTCGTGAGCCCCACCGAGGTCTTCGACGGCGCCATGATTTCTGGCTCGTTCATGCCTGCCTCTTCGAAGTGGGCTACCTACGAGATGCAGAACTTCCCGATCCTGAAGGAGCTCTTCGCTCAGGACGGCAAGGAGTTCAACTTCTTGGGTGTCATCATGTCGAACCTTAACGTTGCTCTGGACCAGAAGGAGCGTTCGGCCATCATGGTGCGCAACATGGCGCTTAGCTTGGGTGCCGACTACGCGCTGGTTACCGAGGAAGGCTACGGCAACCCCGACACCGACTACGTGCGCTGCATGGTTATCCTGGAAGACGCCGGCATCCCCGTGGTGGGCATCTCCGACGAGTCCAACGGCCGCGACGGCTTTGGCCAGCCGCTGGTAGTGCTCAGCGAGAAGCTCAACGCTCTCGTGTCCACTGGCAACGTGGGCGAGCTTTCCGACCTGCCTGCCTGCGCCAAGGTCATCGGCAACCTCGAGGCCATGAATCGCGATGGTATGTCCGGCTCGTGGGGCTACGACGAGATCTTGGGCAAGTCTGCCCGCGATGACGGCTCCATCATCATGGAAAACAACAACTGGTTCTGCGGCAACCACATTGCTGGTTACGCAACCAAGACCATCGTCGAGTGGTAGGAAAGGGGGTCCAATATGTCTAAAAAAGTCATTTACTACGTTAACCAGTTCTTTGGCGGCATCGGTGGCGAGGACACGGCAGATTTCGAGCCGGAGATCCGCGAAGGCCAGGTAGGCCCTGCTGCAGCAGCACAGGCCGCTCTGGAAGACGCTGAAATCACGCATACCGTTATCTGCGGCGACAACTTCATGGGTTCCAACACTGAGGAGGCCCTCGACCGCATCGCTGGCATGCTCGAAGGCAAGGAGATGGATCTGTTCATCGCTGGTCCTGCTTTCCAGGCTGGTCGTTACGGCGTTGCCTGCGGCGCTGTCTGCAAGATGGTAGCCGAGCGCTTCGGCGTCCCCACCCTCACCTCCATGAACGTGGAGAACCCGGGTGTTGAGATGTACAAGGGTTACACCCGCATCATGGATGGCGCCAATGCTGCCGCTCAGATGCGCAAGGACATGAAGAACATGATGCGCGTCGCCAACAAGATGCTGGCTGGCGAGGAGCTGGAAGGCCCCGAGGCTGAGGGTTACTTCCCCTCTGGCCGTCGTATCGAGAAGTTCCTCGAGGACACGCGCGAGAACACGGCTGCCTATCGTGGCGTTCAGATGCTGATCAAGAAGATCAAGGGCGAGCCCTATCAGACCGAGCTCGTAATCCCCGAGAAGGATGTTGTGCCTCCCGCCGCTCCTGTGGCCGACCTGTCCAAGGCAAACATCGCCATGGTTACCACGGGCGGTATCGTGCCGGTCGACAACCCCGACCGCATCCAGTCCGCTTCGGCTACTCGCTGGGGCCGTTACGACATCACGGGCGTGGACGCGCTGCCTAACCGCGAGGCTGGCGGTTACAAGACCATCCATGCTGGTTTCGACCCGGCTGCTGCCGACGCGAACCCGAACGTCATCATGCCGATCGACGCAATGCGTGCCTACGAAAAGGAAGGCAAGATTGGCAAGCTGCACAACTACTTCTATGCAACGGTTGGCACCGGTACCACCGAGTCCGAGGCTGCCCGCATGGCTGAGGAGATCATCCCGTACCTCCAGGAGGACAACGTGGATGCCATCATCCTCGGCAGCACTTGAGGCACTTGCACTCGT
>CACXFZ010000178.1 GCA_902767025.1 uncultured Coriobacteriaceae bacterium | reverse complement strand
TCGCCGCTTTCCAAGGCGGCCTCGAGTGCGTCGATCTGGTCGACGGGCACCGTCGATGCCAGCCGGTAGTATTTGATCATGATGGTGTCGGGAATGCTCATGACTTTGCCGAAGATGTCGTTGGGCGAATCGGTAAGCCCGATGTAGTTGCCATACGACTTGCTCATCTTCTGCACGCCGTCGGTGCCTTCCAGAAGCGGCAACGTCAAGCAGACCTGCGGTTCCATGCCGCGCTTTTCCATCAGCTCGCGACCAGCCAGCAAGTTGAACAATTGGTCGGTGCCGCCCAGTTCTATATCGGCCTTGATATGCACGCTGTCGTACGCTTGCATCATCGGGTACAAGAACTCATGCACGCCGATAGGCTGACCACTGGTGTAGCGGTTGTGGAAGTCGTCGCGCTCTAGGATGCGCGCCACCGTGAAGTTGCCCGCAAGCTCCAGCAGGTCCTTCAAGTCCATCGCCAGCAACCACTCAGAGTTGTGCACGAGCGTGGTCTTGTCGGGGTCTAGAATCTTGAACGCTTGGTCCACGTAAGTTTGCGCATTGGCAGCTACCTGTTCCTGGGTGAGCTGCGGGCGCGTGGAATTGCGTCCCGACGGATCGCCGATGAGCGCCGTGCCATCGCCGATGATCAACGTTACCTGATGGCCCAGATCCTGGAACGTGCGCAACTTGCGCAGCGGCACTGCATGGCCCAAGTGGATGTCGGGAGCCGTGGGGTCCACGCCCAGCTTGGCGTTCAGCGGCCGGCCTTCTTTGAGCTTTTTCAACAGCAGCTCTTCGGGAATGATTTCGTGGGCACCCGACTTGATGATATGAAGTTGTTCTTCGGCAGAAAGCATCGAGCCTATCCTCTCGCTTGTTCGTGCATACGGCGAAGCATTATAGCAGCAAGCGCATGCGGCTAAGAGGTCGACCCGTCGGGATTGAGGTTGCCGCTGCGCTGGTACGACACGAGCACCTTGCCGCCGGTGTACTGGTCTCCCCCGCCGAACGCGATGATGGCCGTGCCCGACCCGGACGGCCCCGACGCGCCGAAGCGCGCCATCAGCTCTGCAGGCGAGCAGGCGTACAGGCTCTGGTCGACCGTGTCGTAGCCGTTCACCGTCTGGTAGACGTCGAAATCCACGCGCACCGTGCCGTCCGACTGGTCGACCGCGCTTGTGGCAAGCGACACTCCTCCCGGATAGAGCTTGGTCCTCTGCACGTAGTAGATGTACCCGTCGTAGTACCAGCCCGTGCCGCAGTTGGCGCCGTACGTGGCCGCTTCCATGTTCGAGCTGCGGCCGAAGTAGCGGTTCGACAGCTCGTCGACGCGCGAGGCGGGGATGCGGGAATGCTCGAGCCCATCTGGGGACGCCTTCGGCCAGCTGGCGTCCTTGTTCTGGATGTTGCCGGGATTGTTGTATATCTCGTGGTCGATGACGAAGTCGATGATGTCTCGCGGCCGGTAGGCGCTCATGCTCGATGCCGAAGGGAGGTTGGCCTCCGAGAAATTGCTCAGGTAGACGTTGATGTCCTGGTACTGCGCCGGATCGGCGAGGTCGATGCGAGACGATGCGGCCGGCGCTTCGGGCTCGGGCGTGGGCTCGGGAGCCGGGGCGCTTTGGGCCTCCTGGGCCGCGGGAGCCGAAGAAGCAGACGAGCCGGTTGCAGCAGCCGGCGCCT
Source organism: uncultured Coriobacteriaceae bacterium (assembly GCA_902767025.1). Taxonomy (GTDB): domain Bacteria; phylum Actinomycetota; class Coriobacteriia; order Coriobacteriales; family Eggerthellaceae; genus CACXMZ01. Next base: position 8,535 of record CACXFZ010000178.1, on the reverse strand, counting down.
TCGCCCCCTGCTCGGATGCAACCGACGAGACCGCAACCTGGCTGCTCGACGCGCTGTCGGACGAGCCCTTGTCGCCGGTCCCGTTGCCCAGCACGCCGAACGTCACCAGCGCGGCGGCGCCGACGCCCAAAAGCACGCCGGCAACGACGCCGATGGCCACGGCAGGGCCGCGCTTGCGCTCGGGTTGCTGCTGCGCAGGCGCCGTCGCGGGCGTGGGAACGATCACCACGGCCGGCTGCTGGGCCGCATAAGACGCTGGGGGCTGCGTGCCGTACATCATCGGATCGGTGGGCGCCTGGGACTGCGGGAAACCCGCATCCCCGTAATCGAGGGTGCCGTCTACTTGGCGCGTCGCATCGGCCTGAGTGGCATCCACGGCGGCCCCGTCCAGGCGCGCGCCGCATGACGGGCAGAACGCCCCGTTGTCTTCGACGTGTGCACCGCACTGTGGACAGAACTTCATGGCCCTACCTTCCTTCCCCTTGCATGTAGGCCCAAGTATAGCCGCTTGCCCTGCGATACGGGGCAAAGAGCTACTCGATGGCACGGAACAGATGGCCCGTCGTGGTTCCCGTTGCGCGCGAGACGGCGCCCTTGCCGGTGCGCGCCAGGTTGCACGCGCGCACGGCCCGCTCCACGGCCTCGGCGGTCTGCTTCGTGTTCATCAGCGTGGTGTCCACCATGAAGGCGCTCACACCGGCCATGGCCACGTCGGGCAGCGCGTGGGCCACATCGAACGCCACGGCGTTGTACAGGTGGCTGCGGCCCAGGCAATCGGTTGCCACGGGCATCTGGTAGCCCTTGCGGTCACGCAGGAAATGCGCGCTCTTGCGGCGGGGGCACGCGGTGCAGTCCTGGTTGCACGGGCCCTGGCTTTGCAGCAGGCAATGCTCGGTGACCATGAGCTCCTGCTGCCCGATCACCGTCAGGCCCAGCGGTACGTCCGCTTCCTCGGCGATGCGCTGTATCTGCCCCAGCGTGAGCTCGGGCGAGAGCCAAATGCGCGCCACGCCCCACGCGGCGAGCATGCGTGCGGCGGCGGCGTTGGTCACCGGCACATGAGGCCCCACTTCCACGAGTGCCCCCATCTCGAGGGCTTGCTGCACGTCGCCCAGGTTCTCGGCAATCACCGGCTTGCCCGGCTTGACGTACTTCCAGGGATCGAAGGCGAACTTCTCTTCGCGCGTGCCTGGCACGGGATCGTGGTTCGCCACCGGCAAAACCACCGCCGCGCGGTTGGGATAGCCCGCCTGCTCGACGGTGTCGCTCAGCTGGCCTGACACCATGCCCTGGCCGCGCTTATAGTTGAGCGCCGGCACAACCACCTGGTGCGCCCCCGCCTTGCGCGCCGCACGGGCGCACGCGGCGTTCGACGCAAGCGCATAGACCACCATGTCATCGCGCACGGGCATCGGCATGCGCCGGGCCGTTGCGCGCTTGTCCTTGGACACCTTGGGAAGCACCCGGTCGCGCCAGGGCTGCAGCATGCGCTCCTGCAGCTGCTCGACCGCTTGGGCACGCAACGCGTGCAGGGCCCCGAAGCCCATGCCCGCGCCCTCGTCGAGCTGCACGTCCAGATGCGCGAGCTCAAACGGCGTGCCGCCCAACCGGTCGACATGCGCGCGCACGTCGTCGACCGCAAGCGCCTTGGTCCGCGCCGGCTCGACCACATCCCCTGCGACGGCAGCGGCAATGTCCTCCCCCGTCCGGGGGTCGACAGCGGCAAGCTCGATGGCAGCCGGCGCACCGATGCGCAGGCACACGGTGCCGGACAGCGCCACCTTCGGCTCGTAAGGGTCGTCTTCGAACGCGGCGGAAGCGCTGCGCACGCGAAACACGCGGTCGCCTTTTCCCACCGGGGATTTCACCTGCAAGCTCGCGCGCGAACCTTCGATGACATCGCCCGCGCCGATGGTGTGCGTGGGATGCCCCGCACCCGTCCAGAACTCGACGACGTCGCCGCATGCCAGCTCCACGTTGCGGTCGACCTCGACATGCACCTTGCCGTCGCGCACCTGCGCCACGCGCCCCACACGCACACCGCGGTTGTTCGGCCGGGATGTGCTCATCATGCCCATGTCGGTCTTGCCTGCCAGATACGCCTGCGTGAAGCCGCGGCTGAACGCCTCGGACAGCGTCGTTTGCTCCTGCTGCGTGGAACGCGGCGGGTCCTGCAAGCCTTCGTCCTGGCTCCATGCAAGCGCACGGTCGATCACGGAGCGGTAGGTGCCCACGACGGCATGCACGTACTCGGGCGACTTCATGCGCCCCTCTATCTTGAACGAATCGACGCCCGCCTCCACGAGTTCGGGCACCATGTCGATCGTGCACAGGTCCTTGGGGGAAAGCAGGTGCTCGGCACGCTCGGCGCTGCGATGCACCACGCTGCCGTCCAAAAGCTCGTAGGGCAGCCGGCACGCCTGGGCGCACATGCCCCGGTTGGCCGAGCGGCCGCCGAGCATCGACGACGCGAAGCACTGCCCCGAATAGCAGATGCACAGCGCCCCATGCGCGAACGCCTCGACGCTCATCCCCAACTCGTGGGCCTCGGCCGACAGGCAGGCGAGCTCGACGATGCCCAGCTCGCGTGCGAACGTGACGCGGTCGAAACCCATCTTGTGCAACGCGTGCAGGCCGGCCGAGCTGTGCGTGTTCATCTGCGTGGAAGCGTGGATTTCGGCTTGGGGCAGCTGCGCATGCAACGTCGAGGCGAACCCCACATCCTGCACGATGAAGGCGTCCACGCCCGCACGCCATGCCTGGCGCACGAGTTCCAACGCCTCGGACAGCTCGCTGGGAAGCACGATGGTGTTCACCGTCAGGTAGATGCGCACGCCGCGCAGGTGCGCGAAATCGCATGCCTGAGCCAAGTCGTCGAGCGAGAAGTTGCCCGCCCCGCGGCGCGCGTTGAACTGCTGGGCGCCCAGGTACACGGCATCGGCGCCCGCGCGCACAGCGGCATGCAGGCAAGTCATATCGCCCGCAGGTGCGAGCAGCTCCACGGTTTTGGGGTGTGCGGCTCCTGCGGCCGCATCGGATGGGCTATTCCTTGGCAATGCCTTCCACCGCCTCGTCTGCGGACTTCAGCGACTCCATCCCGCGGTCGTAGGCTTCCTGGATTTGCCTGATGCGCTCGTCGAACGAGCTTGCATCCAACCCGCCGTTTTGCGCATCGGTGTACAAAGTCACGTAATCGGCCATCGAGTGCTGCATCTGGTCCAGACCGCCCACGTAGCCTTCCTTTACCTGGGCGAGCTTTTCGGGAGCTTCGGCCGACTTCACTTCGTCGACGATGCGCGCCGCGTCGGCCTGGCGCGCCTTCATCGCAACGACGTCCTGCTCGCCCACCGCTGCCTGGAAGTCGGACAGCACCTGGCTCAAATCCTCCATCTGCTGGTTGAGCATGGCCATGTACGCGCGGTTGTCGGACGCCGAGCTGCCGCTGGATTCCACCTGCTGGACGGGAGCGCACGAGGCGAGCAGGAACGCCAGCGCGCAGCAGCTCGCGGCAACAAGGATTCGATATGCAATTCGGTGCATGGTCATATGCCTTTCTATCGCAGTATGTGGGCGCACGGCGCCTAGGTCGTGCCGGTGCCGGTGCCGGTTCCCGAATAGTCGTAGGTGCCCGTGCCGGTTCCCGTGCCCGAGTAGTCGTAGGTGCCCGTGCCGGTTCCGGTTCCGGTTCCCGTGCCGGTGCCGGACCAGTCGTAAGTTCCGGTTCCCGTGCCGGTGCCGGTTCCCGTGCCGGTGCCGGTTCCCGTGCCGGACCAGTCGTTGTACGTGCCCGTGCCGGTTCCGGTTCCCGTGCCGGTGCCAGACCAATCGTAGGTGTTGGTGCCGGAATAGTCGTTGCCGTAGGCATCGTAGCCGTAGCCGTAGCGATTGCCCCAGCCACTGCCGTAGCCGTAGCTCTCGTTGTAGCCGTAGGTGCTGGTGCCTCCGCTGATGTAGCCCGTGAGCGTTTCCTGCTCCTGGTTGGTGAGCGTGCGGTACTTGGGCTTGTCGGCATCCTGCATCGGGAAGTCCTTGAGCTCCTGGTCGCGCAGCAGCGGGTCGAGGAAGTAGCGGAACGTGCTGGCAGCGGTGTACCACGAGTTCAGGCGCCGCTCTTCGCGGCATCCCATCCAAATGGCCACCGAGTACTGCGGGGTGATGCCGCAGAAGTAGCTGTCGTGCCAGTCTTCCGACGTGCCCGTCTTGCCGGCAGCCGTCTGGCCGCTCGACAGGCGCGCAGCCGTGCCGGTGCCGCCGGTGATGACGCCTTCCATCACCTGCTCGGTCGCCTTGGCCACTTCCGCGCTGATCACGCGCGTGCCCTCGGTGTCGGCCTCGAAGATGACGTTGCCCTGGGAATCCTGGATCTTCTGGATCGCCGTGGCTTCGTGGCGGATGCCGCCCGACGCGATCGTGGCATACGCGCTTGCCATGTCCTTGACGGTGACGCCTTCGGAGCCCAGCGTGATCGACTGGTAGCCCGCAAGCTCGGTTTCCACGCCCAGGCGCTGCGCCATTTCGGCGACCTTGGCCGGCGTGAGCAGCGTGGAGATGCGCGCAAAGCCCGTGTTCGACGAGATGGCGAACGCGCTCTGGATCGTGCGCGATCCGTACGATGCGCCGTCGTAGTTTTCCACGCGCCAGCCGTCGATGGTGATCGGAGAGCTGCAGTTCACGTACGTCGACGGGTTGATGCCGTTTTCGATGGAGGCCGCCAGCGTGAACGTCTTGAACGCGGAACCCGGCGAGCGCATGGCTTGGGTTGCCAGGTTGTACTGGTCGGTGTAGTAGTCCTTGCCGCCCACCAGCGCCTTGATGAACCCGGTGGACGGGTCGATCGCCACCAGCGACACTTCCATGTCGTCGTCGACTTCGCTTTCCTTGCGGTCGCACGCCTCGTCGGCGGCTTCCTGCACGTGGATGTCAAGCGTGGTGATGACGTTCAGGCCGCCTTTGAACACCTCGTTCTCGCTGTACTTCTCGAGCAGGACCTGGCGCACGTAGCTGGTGAAGTACGGGTAGGCGTAGATGCCGTCGCCGGCCGCGTCGGTGGGACGCAGCCCCAGCGGCTCGGCCGCCGCCGCGTCGTGGGCCGCCTGGTCGATGTAGCCGTTCGACAGCATGCGGTCGAGCACCAGGTTGCGGCGCTTCAGGCAGTTGTCGGGATAGTCGATGGGGTTGTTGTACGTGGGCGACTGCGGAATGCCCACCAGCGTGGCCGCCTGCGCGAGCGTCAGGCTCGCGCAATCGACGCTGAAGTACTTGCGCGCCGCGGCCTGGATGCCGTAGGCGCCCGAACCGTAGTTCACGGTGTTCAAGTACATCAGCAGGACTTCCTCTTTGGAATACGACTGCTCGATCTCCAGCGCGATGTAGGCCTCGCGCACCTTGCGCCTGACCGTCTGGTCGGCGGCTTCGGAAGCCAGCACCGTGTTGCGCACGAACTGCTGCGTGATCGTGGAAGCGCCCTCGGTGGCGCCGCCGGTGAAGTTGTTCACCAACGCGCGCGCGATGCCGTAGGGGTCCACGCCGATGTGGTCGTAGTAGCGCTCGTCCTCCGTGGCTATCGTGCCGTTGACCACGTAAGCGCTTATCTCGTCGAGCGAGTTCACCGGTTCGCGGTTTTCCAGGTAGAACTCGGCCAGCAGCGTCTTTTCGTCCGCCGCGTACACGCGCGTCTTGCGGGCCAGGGTGTAGGCCGACGGGTCCTCGTATTCGGGAAGCTCCTGCAGCCAGGTGGCTCCCAGCACGAGCGCGGCGATCACCGACCCGGCGAGCAGGGCGCCCACCGTGGTGAAGAAATACAGGATCGGCAGGTAATACCTGGTTCCTTTCGTTCCTTTGCGGCGCTTCAGCGCGCGAGAAGCCATTGCACCTCCCTGTATGCCCCGTCCGGGTCCTGTTTCAAGCAGCCATTGTAGCACGAGGGCATGGGGGCACCGTGGCGGTAGCCGTCCCGTAAAGAAACGCCCACAGCCAGCGCGCCAGCCTTCACGTGCACGCCGCTGCGCGCCGGACGGTTTAGCGGCCGCACAGGTGCTCGATGGACACCGCGATGCGCTCGGCGTCCTCGGGGGTCTTGCCGGCGATCATGATGCAGTTGTCGCCGGCCACCGTGCCGAGCGCGCCGCGCAGGTTGGCCTTGTCGATGGCGCTTGCCACGCCGGCGGCTCCGCCGGAAAACGTCTTGACCACCACCAGGTTGCCTGCGATCTGCACGTCTTCGACCAATTCGGCCACCATGCGCTTCAGGCGCATGTCTTCGGGCAGCACGTAGACGCCGTCGTGTGACTTGATCAGCCCCATGTCGCTGATGTCGCGCGAGATGGTCGCCTGCGTGCACTCGAAGCCCGCATCGCGCAGAAGCGATGCCAGTTCGCGCTGCGTGCGCACGGAATTGCCACGCACGATATCGCGTATCACGTCGTGGCGCTGCTTGCGCTTTTTCATGGCAATCCCCTTTCCGTGTCCTGGGGTGTCGTCCTAAACCAGTTCCGCAAGCTTGCCGACGAGCACGTCGACTTCGGCGCGCTCGCATACCAGCGGCGGCAGGAAGCGCAGCGTGCGTGGGCCGGTGGCGTTGAGCACCAGGCCCTTGCCCAGCCCCTCGAGCACGACCTGGTTGGCATCCGCCTCGTCCAGGTCGCACGCGCACATCAGTCCCATGCCGCGCACGTTCGACGTTCCTTGAAGCGACGCGAGCCCCTCGCGCAGGTACGCGCCCACGTCCTGGATGCGCTCGCACACGCCCGGCTTGGCCAGCTCGGCAAGCGTGGCGGTTGCCGCCGCCACGGCCAGGTTGCTGCCACCGAACGTGGTGCCGTGGTCGCCGGGCTCGAAGGCGGCGGCCACGTCGGCGCGCGCCGCGCAAATGCCCATCGGCATGCCGTCGCCGATGCCCTTGGCGATGCTCACGATGTCGGGAACCACGCCGAAATGCTGGAAGGCGAAGGGCAGGCCGGTGCGGTACACGCCGGTTTGCACTTCGTCGAAGATGAGCAGGGCCCCCGCCTTGCGCGCAAGCTGCTCCACCGCACGCAGGAACTCGGGGGTGCAGGGGTGCACGCCGCTTTCGCCCTGGATGGGCTCGAGCATCACCGCGCAGATCGTGCCCTCGTTTTCCTCGAACAGGCGCTCGAGGGCGGCGATGTCGTTGATGGGCGTGTGCAAGAAGCCCTCGGGCAGCGGCTGGAACGCCTCCTGCTTGGCAGGCTGGGCCGTGGCCGCCAGCGTCTCCATCGTGCGCCCGTGGAAGCTGCCGTCGAGCGTGACGATGACGTTGGGCGCGTCGGCGCCACCCGTCGCCTGCTTGCGTGCGTGCAGGCGGGCCAGCTTCATCGCGCACTCGTTGGACTCCGCGCCCGAGTTGGTGAAGAAGCTGCACCACTGCTGGGCGTCCTGCCCAGGCAGGTTCTGGTTGAGCGCCTCGTCGACCATGCGCGCCAGCTCGCCGCGCTTCTCTATGTAGTAGTAGTTGCCCACGTGCATCAGCTTGCCCGCCTGTGCGGCGACGGCTTCGCTGACCGCAGGATGGCAGTGGCCCAGGCTGCAGACGCCGATGCCCGCCAGGAAGTCCAGGTAGTCGTTTCCCTCGTCGTCGGTCAGGTGCATGCCCGCTCCCTCGACGAAGCACACCGGCTTGCGCGCGAACGTGTGCATCAGGTAGCGGGATTCCAGTGCTTGCTGTTCGTTCAGACTCATGGGCCTTCCTTTCGTCGTGGGCCTGGGACGCCCTTAGGATTCGTGCTGGGGTGCGGCGCCGAACGCCGTCGCGTCGTCTTCCATGCGCAGGTAGCGGTTCTCGAGCAGCTTGCTCGCGAACGCGCCCAGCGGGTGCATGTCCAACCGGTAGCTTTCCTCGGTGCCGTGGATCACGGTGCCGACGCCGTAGTCGGTGAGCAGCTCGAGCAGCAGCGCATGGGGAATCGTGCCGTTGATGATGTGGGCGCGCGGCACGCCGGCGTCCAGCGCGTTGATGCAGCTGCGCAGCTTCGGGATCATGCCGCTGCCCGCCGTGCCGTCCTCGATCATCGAGCTGGCCTCGTCGCGCGTGATGTTCGACAGCAGCGAGTCCTTGTCGTCGAAGTCGAGGTACAGGCCGTCGACGTCGGTGAGGAATATGGCCTTGTGCGCACGCAGCGCCGCCGCCACCGCACCCGCCGCCGTGTCGGCGTTGATGTTGTAGTAGCCGTCGTCTTCGCCCAGCGCGACGGTGGCCACGATGGGGATGAAATCGTCCTCGATGATGCTGTGGAGCAGTTCGGTGTTCACCTTGGTGATCGTGCCCACACGCCCCAGGTCGGGGTCGGCCTGCTCGGCCACCAGCGTGCCGCCGTCGCTTCCCGACAGGCCCACGGCCAGGTTGCCGTGCTCGTTCAGGTCGCGCACCAGGTCCTGGTTCACCTGGCCCACCAGCACCATCTTCACCAGGTCCATGGCCTCGTCGGTGGTCACGCGCAGGCCGTTCTTGAACTCGACGGGAATCTGGAACTTCTCCATTGCCTCGGACACGGCCGCACCGCCACCATGCACAATGAT
>CACXFZ010000177.1 GCA_902767025.1 uncultured Coriobacteriaceae bacterium | reverse complement strand
GCGGATGTCGTCGATCAGCGGGAAGGTGACCTCGATGTTCTTCATGTCCTTCCACTGCAGCTCCTGGATCTTGCGCAGCCAGGCGATATGGCTGAACAGTCCGTCAACCGACAGGCCGATCAGTTCGGTGTTCAGCTCGCGGAACTCGTCGATCATCGAGGCGAAGGTCATGAACTCGGTGGTGCACACCGGCGTGAAGTCGGCCGGATGCGAGAACAGGATGGCCCACTTGCCCTTGTAGTCCGCGGGGAAGTTGATTTCGCCCTGCGTGGTGTTCGCCGTGAAGGCAGGAGCCGGGTCGCCGATCAGGGGGAGTTGCTTGGTGGTGGTCTCTTCCATGGTGCTTCCTTTCTCGAAGGTGTTTCTCATGGTTTAGCAGTATGCACTATATTTGGCGTTATGTATAACACTTTCTGCTAGTTTCTTAGCACTATTTACCATTTATATTGTTATTTACTATGCACGTGCTATCGTATGACCACACGAAGGAAAAGGAGTTCGACGATGACCGTCACCGCAGACAAGCGCACGCACGACGTGGATATATCGCATGCCGCAACCGGGGCCACCTGCTGCCGAGACGGCCTCTCCCCCGTGTTCGCGCGCGAAGAACGGCTGGGCAGCACGCAGCAGCACAATCCGCTGATGCATTGGCACGACGGCATCGAGATCGTGCGCGTGGAGCAAGGCTCGATGGTCTGCCACGTCAACGAGTCGGCCCACACGCTGCAGGCCGGGGACGTCTGCCTGATCAACGGCAGGCGCATGCACCGCGCGCTCGACGTGGACAACAGCCATTGCCGCTACAGCGTGATGATCATCGACCCCGCGCAGCTCACGCGCGACGACGCCGTCTACGAGCGCTTCATCGCCCCCGTGTTGGAAGACGAATCGCTCGACTACCTGCTGGGCACCGACTGCACGGGCAGCGCCGGCGAGGTGTGCCAGCTCATGAACCAGATCATGGACCTGCATGCCACGCGCCCGCCCGCCTACGAACTGGAGGTGATCGCCCTGGTGCATCTGGTGTTCAAGCAGGTCTACCTGCGCCAACAGGCCCTGGCGGCCGAGCACGTGCTGCATGCGGCCAGCTCGGACGCGGCAACGCTGCGCGCCATGACCTCGTTCATCTACAGCCACTTCGCCGAGCGCATCACGCTCGAGGACATCGCGTCCGCCGGCGGCGTCAGCCGCTCGAAGTGCTCGAACATGTTCCGCGACCTGCTCGACACGTCCCCGGTGGAGTTCTTGAACCAGTACCGCCTGGAAGCGGCCGCACGCCTGCTCGAGAGCACCGACGACACGATCTCGCGGATCTCGCTCGCCTGCGGGTTCACCCAGCAGAGCTACTTCAACCGCGTCTTCATGCGCAAGTACGGCTGCACGCCCAAGCAGTACCGTGCGGACAGCCGCGCATCGCTGGAACAGGCAAGCTAGGCGCACTCGGCCCGCTCGCGCACCAGTTCCACGAACGCCGCCGCGGCCGACGAGAGCGCCCGGCCCTGTTCCCACACCGCCCAGACGGTGCGGTCGGCGGGAACGTCGAGCGGGATGGGGACCACATCGAAGGGGTTGCGGCGCATGATCAGCAAGGGCAGCAGCGCCAGGCCCAGGCCCGACTCGATCATCGCCATGATGGCGTAGTCGTCCCAGATCGAATACGCCGGGGCAACCTGGATGCCGTGTTCCTGGAGCAGGGCGGCGCCTTCCGTGTCCCCGTCCCGCTCCAACGCGATGAACGGCTCGCGCTCGAAGTCCTTCACGGGAAACTTCCTCGCCTTCGCCTTGCGGTGCCCGCGCGGCACCACCGCCACCAGCCTATCGCCCACCACCGGCACGCGCGCGAAGTCCAGGCAGGCGGGCTCGCGCAAAAAGCCCAGGTCGACGCGACCGTCGTGGATCCATGATTCTATTTCGTTGTAGTCGCCCATCAGCAGCTCGAAGTCGATGGCGGGATGCAGCGACGAGAACTCGCGCAGCACAGGGGGCAGCCAGTACGTTGCCACACTGGAAAACGTGCCGATGCGCACCGTGCCCGCCTCCACGCCGGCGATGTCGTTGGCGGCCTGGGTGAACCGGTCGCATTCGGCGAGCACCTGGCGCGCATGGGGCAGCAGCAGGTTGCCGTCCGTCGTGGGGATGACCCCGGCATGGCCGCGCTCGAGCAACGACAGTCCGCACTCCGCCTCCAGGTCGGCCACCATGCGGCTCACGCTTGATATCGAGTAGTCCATCGCCTGGGCCGCCGCCGCGAAGCTGCCCGTGTCCACAGCGGTGACGAAGGCGCGGTACTTGTGTGCTCCCGTTTCCATGAGCCTCCCCAATCGTTGCATTTTCTGCAAGTCTACGTTGTGTTATTTCCGCTTTTCAACAGCCTAAGAATACGCGATGATGGATGCATGAACAAGGCGTACTTCACATACTTGGCATCGCTTTTCCTGTTCGGGTCGAACGGCGTCGTGGCAAGCGCCATCGATGCGCCCAGCGGGCAGATCGCACTGGTGCGCACGTCGCTGGCCTCGGTGATGCTGCTGGTGGTGTTCCTGGCCACGCGCAGCACGTTCACCCTGCACAAGAGCCCCCGCGACCTCGCCTTCGTGGCCGGGTCGGGATGCGCGCTGGGCCTGGGATGGATCTTCTTGTACCTGGCCTACCACGAGCTGGGCGTGGCCCATGCCTCGCTGCTCTACGCGCTGGGCCCCGCCATCCTGGTGGCCGCCTCCCCCCTGCTGTTCAAAGAGCGCATCGGCGTGGCCACCGCTGCCGGCCTGGCCGTGGTGCTCGTTGGCACCGCGCTCATCAACGGTGCGGGCGAAGCCGGGCACGTCAACCTGCTCGGCCTCGCCTGGGGCATGGCGTCGGCAGGCTGCTACGCCGTGATGGTGGCGCTGAGCAAGAAGGCGCATGCCGGCGGCGGCCTGGAGCGCACGCTCGTGCAGCTCTCGTCGGCGGCCGCTGCCGTGGCGGTGTCCATCGTCGTGGCGCGCATGCCCCTGACCATGCCCACCGGCGCGGATGTCGCCCCCATGCTCATGCTCGGCTTCGTCAACACCGGCTTCGGCTGCCTGCTCTACTTCACATCGATCACCAAGCTCCCCACCCGTTCCGTGGCCGCCCTCAGTTACCTGGAGCCACTCTCCGCCGTCGTGTTCTCGGCCATACTGCTGCACGAGGCGTTCGAGCCGGCGCAATGGCTGGGTGCTGCGCTCGTCATCGCAGGTGCCGTGTTCTGCGAGCTCGCCGGGGCCAGGGGCACCGCCCCGCACACCCGCAGGCGTCCCGCGCTTCTCCACACAAGGTGACGCAAACGGTTCATGAGCCTGCCGAATCCGGCACTGAGGCAATTGCGGGGTTGACGCGTCCCGCGCGCTCGGCTACAGTGGCGCTACACCTGTGAGAGGGAAGTGCCTGGGTGGCGCACCTACAGAGAGCCGGGGATGGTGGAAGCCTGGCGGAAAGCGAACCTATGGATGGGCCCTTGAGGGCTGGGGCGAAATCGGCAAGAGAGTAGTCTTGGACGTAAGCCGGCGTGAACGGCAGAGGCGTGATGGCGCTTCATGAGTGGGTGCGGAAACGTACCAAGCAGCGGTGGCACCGCAGGAGCATACGGCTCTTGTCCCTGCAAAAGAAGGAGACAAGGGCTTTTTTGTTGCCCGAGTCTCCCACAAGGACAAGGCATCTTCCATCAGAGATGCGAACGATGCCGGCACGCCAAGCTGGCAGAACAGGAGACGACAATGGCAACGACGATCAACGACATGCTGGACAACCGGGGCGCCATGAGTGCGCGGGGCAACGATCCCTACAAGATCTACCTGGACGAAGACGAGATTCCCACGCACTACTACAACGTGCGGGCCGACATGAAAACCGATCACCGGCCCATCATCAACCCAGCCACGGGCAAAGCGGCCACGCTCGAAGACCTGGAGCCGGTATTCTGCACGGAACTGGCCAAGCAAGAGCTCAACGACACCGACGCATTCATTCCCATCCCCGAAGAGATCCGCGAGTTCTATAAGATGTACCGCCCCAGCCCCTTGGTGCGCGCTACCTTCTTGGAAAAGCTGCTGGATACGCCAGCAAAGATCTACTACAAGTTCGAAGGTGGCAACACGTCTGGATCGCACAAGCTGAACTCGGCTATCGCGCAGGCCTACTACGCCAAGGCCCAAGGACTCAAGGGAGTAACCACCGAAACGGGCGCTGGCCAATGGGGCACTGCATTGTCGATGGCATGCAGCTTCTTCGACCTTGATTGCAAGGTGTACATGGTGCGCTGCAGCTACGAGCAGAAACCCTTCCGCCGCGCTGTCATCGAAACCTATGGGGCATCCATCGTGCCCTCGCCATCCGACCCCACCGAAGTAGGCCGCAAGATTCTGGAGCAGTTCGAAGACCATTCGGGCAGCCTGGGCACGGCCATCAGCGAAGCGGTGGAAGTGGCCGTGAAAAGCGATGGCTATCGCTACGTGCTGGGCAGCGTGCTCAACCAGGTGCTCATCCATCAGTCGGTCATCGTCCTGGAAGCGAAGGCCGCCCTGGACAAGCTGGGCATCTACCCCGACATCGTCATCGGCTGCGCTGGCGGCGGCTCGAACATGGGTGGCTTGATGGCACCATTTATGCGTGACAAGCTGCTGGGCAACAAAGCCCCGCACTTCATCGCTGTGGAGCCGGCAAGCTGCCCGAGCATGACGCGCGGCAAGTTCGCCTACGACTTCTGCGATTCAGGCCAAATTACCCCGCTTGCCAAGATGTATACGCTGGGCAATGGTTTCATGCCCAGCCCCAACCACGCGGGCGGTCTGCGTTACCACGGCATGAGCCCCATCCTCTCGCAGCTCTACCACGACGGCTTCCTGGACGAAGCTCGCGCCGTGGAACAATCCAGCGTGTTCGAAGCCGCCGTGCAGTTTGCGCGCGTGGAAGGCACTTTGCCCGCACCCGAGAGCAGCCATGCCATCCGCGTGGCCATCGACGAAGCGCTCAAGTGCAAAGAAACTGGCGAAGAGAAAGTGATTCTGTTCGGTCTTACCGGCACCGGGTACTTCGACATGTACGCCTACGAGGCCTACCTCAACGGCACCATGACCGACTACATTCCTACCGACGAAGACCTGCAGAGAGGGTTTGCAACCATCCCTACCCTCTAAGGGGAGGCACTGCGACGCTGCGCGCCCCCGCGTCATCCTGAGCGGAGGCCGCAGCGCCCCCACCCCGTCATCCTGAGCGCAGGCCGAAGTGCCCCCACCCCGTCATCCTGAGCGCAGGCCGCAGGCCGGAGTCGAAGGATCTCCCCAGCAGAGGCGGAGATCCTTCGTCGCTTCGCTCCTCTGGATGACAAAAGGGGCGGCCCAGGATGGCAGAGGCGGCCCGGGACAGGGCGGCGGCTCAGGACGATGGGCGGCGGCCGAAGTGCCCCCACCCCGTCATCCTGAGCGGAGGCCGCAGGCCGGAG
>CACXFZ010000176.1 GCA_902767025.1 uncultured Coriobacteriaceae bacterium | reverse complement strand
GCGCCTCCGCCTTCTTCTCTGAATTGTACATATGCGGACTCCTATCCGGACTCTTCCGAGTCCAACTTTTTGTCCGCATCCCCTTTTGTCATTCCCACGTGCGCTGCCGGACGTGAAATGTTTCTCATTGTATGCGTATTGATGCAAAATGTAGCTTATAGAGCACATTTAGAGACCTCAAACTATGTCCCTGAATGACAAAAACTCGTTTTCTTGCCGCGAAACTCGATTTTTGCCAAGAATCCGGCGTCAGCCTGCTTGCACGATGGATTTCGGCACAATGCGCGTGACGAACGTCCCCTCGCTCATCACGTCGCCCGCATCGTCGGTGGCGACCACGCGCCATTCCTGGCGCGTGCCCCGCTCCCCCAGGTCCTGCTCGCATTGCAGCGTCGCGCGCGCATGCACGGTGCCCGCCCGGCAGCTCTTCTTGTGGCGCACGTCCATGTGCACGCCGAAGGGCAGCTGCTCGTCCAGGTTGCAGCGCAGCTCGGCCGCGCGGCTGCCGGCCGCCTCCAACAGAGACAGCGTGGCGCCGCCATGCACGAATCCGAACGGCTGCAGGCACGCATCGCCCACCGGCATGTCGATGGCCACCTCGTCGGGGCCGTCGAGCACCACGCGCATGCCCAACAGCGCGTTGAGCCCCGTGCGCATGGCCGGAATCTGGCCGAGGGCCTCGTCGTGCATCACGCCCTCCCCGCGTCGGCCGCCTCGGGCTCGAGGGTACGGTAGAAGCACGTGCGGTTGCCCGTGTGGCAGGCGGGACCCGCCGGCTCGACCAGCGCGAGCAGCGTGTCGGCGTCGCAGTCGTAGCGAAGCTCCACGAGCCTTTGCGTGTTGCCGCTTTCCTCGCCCTTGTGCCACAGCGCACGACGGCTGCGGCTGTAGAACCAGGTCGTCTGCTGCTCCAACGTCAGGCGCAGCGACTCCTCGTTCATCCATGCCATCATCAGCACGTCGAGCTCGTGCGCGTCTTGCACGATGCAAGGAATCAAGCCGTCCTGGTTGAACGACAAGTCGTCAAGCGTGTTCACTGTCCTGTCCATGCACACCCGCCTAATCCAGGGCCTCGTCGATGCGATACTCCGACTTCTGCGTGACCGCCATGGGACCGCCGAAGATGTAGCCCCTCTGGATGGCGGCCTTGTTCGCGACGATGAACCCGTCGACGCCGCTGTAATCGGCTTCGGAAAGAAGGATCAGCGGCGTGCCCAGCTTGCCGCACAGCGACGCGCCGCTCAGGGCGTCCCAGTAGCCGTCCATAGTGGCCACCGCCATGCGGTTTGCCACCATGCCCTCCTGCAGGCAGAAGGTCGCGATCTTGGCAGAGGTGCCGCCGGCCGTCGGGCCGTCCAGGCGCACCAGGGTGCCGCGGAAGCCCGCCGCGCGCAGCTGGTCTTCCACGTCGGCGGACACGGCCGCCGGGCCACCGCACACGACGATGCGGTCGAAGTACCCGCTGAGCATCACGCTCAACGTCTTGGTGTCCAGCTTGTAGGCGTTGCCCGCAGCCTGCTCGGAGGCCAGGAACACCGGCGAGCGCTTGCTGTACGCGTAGGGCGAAGCCGCCAGCGCGTCCCAGTAGCCGTCCACCGTGGCGACGATGGCCGTGGAGCCCCAGCTGCCCGACGCCTTGCCGTGCAGGAATATGCTGCGAGCCGTCCCCGCCGCATCGGTGTCGGACAGGCGCTCGACTTCGATGCCCATGTCCTTGACCGCCTTTTCGACCGACGACGACACGGCCTTCGTGCCGCCCGCGATGTAGACCTTCTTCACGCCCAGGCGCTGCAATTCGCTGCGCGTCGTCTGGTGCAGGGACTTCGTGGGCGTCATCAGCACCGGGCACTTGTTCACGCCCGCCAGCGCCGAAGCGGTCAGGGCGTCCCAGTAGCCGTCCATCGTGGCGAGCACCGCCGTCTTGCACGTGTTGTCGCCGAAGCCGGTGGCCACGATCTGCTGCATCGTGCCGATGGCATCGTCGCCCTGCTTGCGCACCCATTTCCCGGAAAGCACGCGCTTCTTCTGCAGGCCGTAGGTGCGCGCGATGCCCGTGGCGTCGTCGACGCCCATGCGGCGCAGGTTGTTGTCGTTGGCCAGCACGGCCGCATCGCCAGCCTGGTCCATGAACAGGTGCTCCACCAGCAGGCCCGTGATGCCCGCGTAGCGCGAGCCGCGGATGACGGCGTAGTAGTCGGTGGGATACCCGTCGGAGTACACGCCCGCGCTGGCATCCGAGCTGCGCGTGCGCACGCCGCGGTTCTTGCGACCCAGCTCCTCGAGCTCGGCGAGGATGTTGCGCGCGATCTGACGGGCACGGTCTCGGTTGGCCGCGCGGTACGACGAGTCGTTGGGCACCCACACTTCGAAGCCGCCGCCGCCGATGGTGTCGACGGCGTTGCAGTGCACCGACACGAACACGTCGGCACCCGCGCGGCTGGCGATGTTCACACGCTCCTGCAGCCCCACGTAGGCATCACCCGTGCGCGTCATCACCGTCTGCACGTTCTGGTAGGTGTCAAGCTCGGCCTTCAGGCTCTGGGCGATCTTCAGGTTCAGGTTCTTCTCGATCATGCCGTGGCCGATCGCACCCGGCTCGCTGCCGCCATGGCCCGGGTCGATGCAGACCACGAGCACGCCGTTGGCATGCTGCACCGACTTGCCGGAATCGTCCACCGGGGTCGCGCCGCGCGCCTGCACCAGGCCCGCGTTCACGTCGTCGGCCTCGACCACCTGGTCGTCCTGACCGACGAAGAGCGCCGAGGTCTGCGTGGCGGCTTCGGCCCCACCCTCGACGGTTACGGCGGCATCGGACACGACCTCGCAGGTGCACGTGCCGGACGGGAACGCCACCTCGCGCACCGCGGACCCGTCGCGCCAGGACAGGCCGCTCGCCTCGAGCGTGCCCGCCGGCGTGCCCATGGGCAGCGCGAGCGCGAACGCCAGCACGTCGTCTTGGACGGCCACGCACGGCGCCTGCAGCACCTGGCCCGTGCCGGTGTGCGTCACCGCGAGCGCGGAGCCTTCCTGGGCGGGTTCGCCTTGAGCCACCTGCACCACGAAGTAGAGTTCCTGGCCGGCAACGACCTGCGTCTCGTCGACGTAGACGAAGGCGACGGCCTCGTCCGCAGTGGTTTCGGGCACCTCTCCCGCATCGGTCGGCTGAGCCTGCGCAGGAGCCGCGAACAGCGCGCACGCAAGCATCAGGCACGCGAAAACCATGCAGCCGACGATGGTGTATTTGGCATTCTGGAGCATGAGATTCCCCTTCTGTTTCCCCTTGTGGAACGTGGTTCCTCGCGCTTAAGTGTACTACGCAGGGCACCGATGCGCTGCGCGGGCGGTTTACCGGCGCGCGCCGATAGTGAAGATGCAGTTGGTTTTTCGGCGAACTAGACCCGACATCTTGACCTTGGAACCGCATATGGCAACAATATGCGGTGTGCAATTGGG
>CACXFZ010000175.1 GCA_902767025.1 uncultured Coriobacteriaceae bacterium | reverse complement strand
TTGGCCGACCTATGCGAAAAGACCGCTTGACAGACTCGATGGACATATGAGGGGACGGAGAGGGGCGCTCTTAGACAACGGCGATTCTGCAGCCTCGTTCTCTGGATGAGACAGGCGACATCGAGACAAGGCGATTTTCCTCGAGCCTCGCGGAACGTCACGAAGACAAATCACCTTGTCTCTGATACAGCGGAACCGACCCCCTGTATCATGCTGCGTCATGTATGCCCATATCGCATATTTCTATTTTCATTATAGGTATTGGCTATAGCTCTGGTGCATCCATAGGATTTTCTTAGCAGAAGGTGGACGAGTTGGAGGAGGAGGAGACCACCATGCCATTACTCGACAAGAACCTCAAACGCCGAGACTTCCTGCACCTCAGCGCTGGCGCGGCCGCAGCTGCCGCTCTTGCCGCCACGGGATGCGCTTCGCCCAAACCCGCGAGCGAATCTTCGGCAAGCAGCGCTAACGATGCAGCAAGCAGCTCTTCTGCCGCCGGGGGCCGCGCACCCCATGTGGTTGAAAGCGACACGGCAATCGTAAAGGAAGCCGGCGAATGGATGCCCATCCATTGCCATCAGAACTGCAACCAGATGTGCTTGAACATGGGTTATGTAGTCGATGGCGTAGTCGTGCGTCAGAAGACCGACGACTGGCATGAAGACAGCTTCGACTGCCCGCAGCAGCGCGGCTGCCTGCGTGGTCGCAGCTTGCGCCAGCAGGTGTACAACGCCGACCGCGTCAAGTATCCCATGAAGCGCAAGAGCTGGCAGCCCGGCGGCGGTGAGAACGCCCACGGCGAGCTGCGCGGCAAGGACGAATGGGAGCGCATCACCTGGGACGAGGCCCTTACCTACGTAACCGACGAGCTCAAGCGCGTGTACCAGGAGCACGGCGAAACAGGCGTGGTAGTCAACGGCTGGCGCTGGGCGCCAGGCACGGCCATGTTCCCGCATATCGGCGGCGGCATCTACAACACTGAAACCGAAAGCTTCGGCTGCTGGGCCTTCCAGACCGAAGCGCTGGGCCTGTATTCCTGGGGCGATCACCCCGACATCATGATGGGTCCCGACAAGTACGACCTTCCCAATGCCGACACCATCGTGCTCTACGGTTGCAACCCCGCGTGGTCGCAACACTCTTCTATGTACTGGCTGAAGAATGCTGCCGCCTCTGGCACGCAGTTCGTGGTCGTGGGCCCCAGCTACAATCAGACGGCATCCACGCTGGGCGCAAAGTGGATTCGCGTGCGCCCCGGCACCGACACCGCGTTTTTGCTGGGCGTGATGTACGAAATGCTGCGCCTAGACCAAGAGCAGGGCAACATCATCGACTGGGACTTCATCAACGAGCGCACCGTGGGATTCACAGCAGAAACCATGCCCGAAGACGCCACGACCGACGAGAATTACCGCGCCTACATCCTGGGCGAATACGACGGCACGCCCAAGACGCCCGAATGGGCAAGCGAAATCTGCGGCACGCCGGTGGAAGACATCACCTGGTATGCACAAATGGCTGCCAAAGACAACAAGGTCATCTTCTTCCATAGCTACGCGGCCTCCCGTTACCTGGGCGCCGAAAACCTGCCGCAAGCCTTCATGACCGTTTCAGCACTGGGCGGGCACTACGGCAAAAGCGGTCATGGCAGTGCAGCCATCTACACCTGGGACGCTGGCGACTCGGGCTACCGCATGATCGCCCATGCCGGCGGCGACTACGGCTACGTGGATGCGCTGGCGGCGGCTCCTGCCAAACCCAACATTTGCATCGAAGGCAACAGCTGGTGGAGCAGCCTGAAAGATGGCAAGTACATCTCTACCTCGGAAGGCCCCTATGACGCGGGCAGCTCGCCTGAAAACGACCCCACCAAACTGCGTGCCAACACGCCCACCTACCATGCCGCCAAGGAAATGCCGGTAAATCCGCGCATCCTGTTCCAAACATGCTCGAACTTCCTGCAAACGCGCGGCAACCTGTCCACCGGCATCGAAGTTATGCGTGCGGCCGACGCGGTGTTCGCCTTCGAGATCAAGATGAGCTTAACTGCCCAGTTCGCCGACATCGTCATGCCCGTGGCAAGCCACTGGGAAGGCAACGACGACGAAAGCTGGGGCGATTTGTTCTGGCCTTCGCCCTTCGGCGACGGCAACGGCCAAAAGCAGCGCAAGGACGCCCTGCTGGCATGGAAGCCCCTAATCAAGCCCATGTTCGAGGTACGCGAGGAAAAGGCCGTGTGCCGCGAGATCATGGAGCGCATGGGTGCCAACCCCGACGACGCCTATCCCAAGAGCAACTACGACCAGTGGCTGGGTTACTTCCTGGGCATGCGCGAGCTGGCACCCGACCTGTCGAAGTGGGAGCCGGTTATCACCTGGACGGCCGACGACAACAAGAAGTACCACGCCGACTACCCCGAGCAGGAAGGCAAGGTGAGCTTCGACGAATTCATGGCCAACGGCAGCTATGTGTGCAAGCGCTCTCCTGAAGACAAGCGCAACTACGTGGGCTACCGCGACGACAAGCTGGGCATGGACGAAGACGGCAAGACCGTGAAGGTTATAGACACGGCGTGGCCGCGTCCCAGCCTGTCAGGCAAGCTGGAAATCTACTGCCAATTCAAGGCCGACAACGTGAACCGCATCGGCATCAACCCCGAACCCATCAAACCGTACGCAAACTACTTCGTGCCCTACCGCGGGTATCAGGAAACCTTCGTGGGCGGTGTGATCGGCGCAGAGAAGGCCGCCTACCCGCTGCAGGCCTATACGCCGCACTACATGCGCCGCGCCCACACCTGCTACGACAATATGGCATGGACCCAGGAGGCGTTCCGCAACCCTGTGTTCATGAGCGTGGAAGACGCCCAGGCGCGCGGCATCGTGGCCGGCGATACGGTGCGCTGCTTCAACGCATTCGGAAGCATGCTGCGCAAGGCTCAGCCCATGCAGGGCATGATGCCAGGAACGGTGGGCATTCCCCACGGCGTGCATTCCGTGTTCGACGAGTCGGGTGCTGAAATCATCGACCGCGGCGGCTCGGAGCAGATGCTTTCGGACGGGCAGCAATCCAATTACTTCCCTCAGGTGGACGGTTACAACAGCCTGCTCATCGAAATCGAAAAGTACGACGGCGAAGCGCTGGTGGAAGACTTCGAGCGCGGCCCGTTCCTTGCCGTAGGCGTGGACGACCCCGACACCAAACCGTATCTGGACAACACAACCACGGCCTAGCCGGTGCGCAGGAAGAGAAGGAGAAGAGAAATGGCTTTAGGATTCTACGTCAACATCGACAGCTGCATCGGCTGCCGTACCTGCCAAGTTGCCTGCAAGGACCGCCACAACATCCAAATCCCCGGACCGCGCTTGCGTCGCGTGGAGACCTTCGAGGCGGGAGCGTATCCCCAGGTTGGCCTGTTCACAACAGTTGTTAGCTGCAATCATTGCGACAACCCCGCCTGCACGAACGCCTGCCCCACCGGCGCCATGTACAAGGACGAGTCTACCGGCGTGGTGCTGCATGAAGACGATCCGTGCATTCGCTGCCAAAGCTGCGTGAAGGCCTGTCCGTACGGCGCGCCGCAGTTCATCGAGCAGGACAACCTGATTGTGAAATGCGACACCTGCATGGCGCTGCGAGACGCGGGCAAGAACCCCACGTGCGTTGACGCGTGCCCCATGCGCGCCATCGAGTTCGGCGAAATCGACGAGCTGAAGGCGGCGCACGCGGATGCGGTAAGCGAACTGCCCTGCATGCCGGCCGCTAGCCAAACCAGCCCTAACCTTCTTATCGACGCAAACGAATTCGCTTTGCGCGACACGTTCAACCCCGTGGTCATGTAGAAGGTTTGCGCGGGGAAGCATCCTCCCGGCTTCCCCGCGCCTGCGTCCAACTGGGTGCCAACGCCCGCCAGGGTGCGAGCGCCCAAGGGGGACGGCCGCTTGTTGGGGCCTTTCGCAAGGCCGTCCCCGGGCGCAGAGCAACGAGCGCTTTACCAAAAGATTCATCCGACGAGAGGAAACCCATGACTTCTCAAGGCGCAAACACCGACGCCCTGCAACTCGAGGCGCTGCTCGTAGC
>CACXFZ010000174.1 GCA_902767025.1 uncultured Coriobacteriaceae bacterium | reverse complement strand
CGCGACGACACCACCGTGCGCTCTTCGGCGGCCTGTGCCTGGGCCTGTTCGGCCTGCATGGCCTGCGCGTACAGCTGCTTTTCGCGCTCGATCTGCTGCTGGGCAAGGGCGGCCTGCGCCTGCTCGGCGTGCTCCCTGCTCGTCACTTCGGCTGCCTCGAGGGCATCGCCGTAGCGCGAGCGGCGCGCCGGATGGGAAGCGCTGTCGTCGACCTTGCGGGCCTTTTCCTGCGCCTTGCGGTACCACTCGGGCACGGTGCCGGGGCTGTAGGACGACACTGACGAGAAGGCGTCGGCGCGATACGTGTCGGCGTATTTGCCCTGCCATTCCTCGTGGCGCACGACGGTCGGTTCCTCCTGAACGGGAGCGGGAACTTCCGGAACGCTCACGACCGCCTGCGGCACAGGCTGCGCCTGCACGGGTGCGGGCTCGCTTGCCACAGCGTCCGCGTCGCCAGCGAACTGCGTCGATACGCGACGGGGTGCGTCGACCGCGCTCTCTGTATACAGTTGCTCTTCTTCCAGCGCGGCCTGCTCTTCGGGCAGGGGCTCTGCGGCAGGCTCGTCGACGGGCTCGCGGTAATGTGCGGGGGCGCCACTGCGCCTGACGCGCACGTCGTCGTCTTCCGGCAACGGTGCGTACTCGCGCAACGGCTGACCGGTCAGCGCAGCCACGGCCGCCTTCGCCGATGCCAGACCGTCCTCTTCGGGCTCGGGCTCGTCGGCGTACTCGATCGTAGCGCCTTCGGGCACCAGGCCCGCCTCGCGCGCTTCCTCTTCGCCGTGGACCTGCGCCTTGCTGCGGGCCAGGATCTCCTCTTCGCTGAGCATGCCGTTCGAAATGCGCTGGGCAACGCCCATCATCACGGCCACGCCGGATGCGTTGTTGTTGGCGGCTTCGTTGTACGCTGCCGTGCGGCTCATCGCGTATGCCACCACGGGAACCAGCGCGAGCACGATGCAGACGATGTTGAGGACGTTGAGGATGCTCATGGCCAGGCCGGGCGTGCTCATGAAGAACAGGCACCTGATCAGCCACAACACCGCCAGGCCCACCAGGGCGACCACACTGGCCCGGCGCAGCATCGGCCACATGCCGCCCATCGTTCCGGACAGCTCGCGACGCACCTTGCCGCTGTCGTAGTTGGCGACGATGACGATCTTGCGCGCGCGTGGGCCGCTGTTGAGGCCCGGCGTGTACTTCGCCACGACGTTTTGGCTCACGCCCCGCTCCATTGCGCGGGACAGGACCGGCCGGTCGACGATCTCCAGTATGTAGAGGACCGCGCACACCAGCGAGATCAGCAGGGCGGGGATCGAGAACAGCGGCTGGAACATGGCCAGCAGCGCGGCGAGCGCCGGCAGGCCGAAGCACAGCGGTTCGATGATGCTGGAACCCGAGGCGCACGAGAAGTCCTCGATGCTGGCTTTGAAGCCCGTGCGCTTCTGTATCTGGTCTGCTATGTAAAGCGCGGCCTGCTGTTCTTCTTCGGTTCCCGCAGGTCGGGGGCCTATCTCTTGCGATAGGTATGCAATGTCGTCAAGCATCTCTGGCATGAGCGTGCCTTTCAGTACAAGCTGACAAAAGCCCACATGGGCATACACGGTCAGTATACGTCATTTCTTCGTTCTTCCCAATAAGCACACGGGGCAAACGCCCTGCTGGGGATGGAAGGTCGGGCTTGGCGCCGCGCCCGTTTTGGGCCCCGGGCGAGCACCGAAGGGGCCACCGGGCGGATGCGCGCTAGTCTAGGGGACCGCCGCTTGCCAGCTCTTCGACGATCTGTCGCACCGGAAGCACGCGGATGTTCTGGCTGGGAAGGCTGCGCAGGAACACCTTGCCGTAGCCCTTCGAGACCAGCCGCTTGTCGGCCAGAACCAACGCGCCCGAATCGGTCGAGCTGCGGATGAGCCTGCCCGCCGCCTGCTTGGTTTCGAGCACGGCCGCCGGCAGCACGTAGTGGCTCCATGCGGCCGAATCGCGCGCGGCGCGCTCGCAGGACAGCGGGTCGGTGGGCTTGGCGAAGGGCAGTTTCGGGATGACCACGGTCTTCAGCGTGGCGCCGGGGGCATCGAAGCCCTCCCAGAAGCTTTTCAGCGCGAAAAGCGACAGGTGCTCGTTGGACAGGAATTCGTCGCGTAGCCACTTCGTGGAAACGCCCCAGCGCTGGCACACCACCTGCAGGTCGTCTGCGCGCAGGGCGTCTTGGACCACCGCATGGCTCTTTTCCATGTCGCGCCTGTTCGTGAACAGCGTCAGCGTGGAACCCTGCTGGGCGCGGTGCACGCCGATCAGCAGCTGGTTGAGCGCGTCCAGGTAGGACGGGCTCGTGGGTTCGGGCATGTCTTCGGCCACGTAGACCACCATGTTGGCGTCGAAGTCGTAGCTGCTGTGCAGTTGGAGGGTCTGGTAGTTCGAGAACTCGCTTTGCCCCAGGCCCAGCGCCTGGACGATGTTGTCGAACGAATCCCCCACGGTGAGCGTGGCCGACGTGAACACGATGCTGTGCGTGGTGGCGAACAGGCTTTCGTTGAGCTTGTCGCCCACCGACAGCATCAGCGCTTCGAGCCGTTCGTCCTGCTGCGCGCGCGAGCCGCCTTTCTTCTTGACCAAATGGGCCGCGTAGGCGTACGTGGCGGGACCGTCGAACAGGATTGTTTCACAGTGAACAAGCAGCTCCTTGAGTTCCAGAACCGCCGAGGCGATTTCGCGCTGGGCCTGGCTGGCGCCTTCCGCGTCCTCCATGAACCCGACCAGCTCCTGGCACCCGCCGATCAGCTTTTCGGCGTCGTCGCACATGACCCTGCCCAGCGACACCAGGTTCTGGAACACCGCGCTGGAGCGGATGTCGTCGTTGAGCCACAGGTCCACCTGGTCGTAGCCCGACCGCTTGCCCGTGTCGTCGAAGGCCACCAGGTCGTGGATGTGCGCGACGAACTCGCCGGCCGACACGGAAAAGCGCCCGCCGGCTGCACGAGCCTTGGCGCTCAGGGCGAACAGGAGCGTGTCGCCCATGCTGTTGCCGGTGCCTTCGTTGAGTTCCTGGCTGTCGCCGCCCAGCAGCGCGCGCATCTGCTCTTCGCTGGTCTGAACCCGGCCAGCCAGGGCGCGTTCGGCACGCAGGAAGATGTTGCGCGACGCTTCGGGGGCCGACACCCGCTCGATCAGGCGGCCCAGGGCGTCGGACGAAATCGTGCAGCTGAGCGCCTGGCGGGCCTCGTCTTCGGCGCCGTGGGCCTCGTCGACGACCCAGTACGAGATGTGCGGGAGCAGGCCACCTTCGGCAGCCACGTCGCAGAACAGCAGGGCCTGGTTGGTGACCACGATGTCGGCCGCTTCCGCACGCTGGCGCGCCCCGTGGGCGAAGCAGCGCGTGCCGAAGAAGGGGCACTTGCGGCGCAGGCAGTCGGCGCTGGTGGTGGTGACCATGCTGCGCGGCACGGCCCGGTAATCGGCCTTCAGCGAATCGATGTCGTCGTAATCGGCCTGCTCGGCAAACGAGAGCAGCGCGGCGACGGCGGGTGCCTGGGCGAGCTCCTCGTCGCCGATGCGCCTGGTTCCCACGCCCGACTGGAGCAGCCGGTCGAGCGAGCGCAGGCACAGGTAGTGCGAAAAGCCCTTCAAGCTCGTGTAGTCCAGCCCGCCCAGCTCGTCGGCCAGCGCGGGCAGTTCCTTGTTCACCAGTTGGTCGAGCAGCGCGTTGGTCTTCGTGGCCACGCCTACTGTTATATTGTTGCGCTTCGCCGTGTAGGCGGCGGGCAGCAGGTAGGCAAGCGACTTGCCCACGCCGGTTCCCGCTTCGACCACCAGGTTCGTCGAAGAGGCAAAAGCCCTGTTCACAGCCAGGGACATCTGCTTCTGCTCTTCGCGCGGCTCGAATGCCTCGTACAGGCGGGCCACGCTTCCCTGTTCGGAAAACGCTTCTTCGATTTCGCTGTCGTCGGCGAATGCCAGCGTGCGCAGCGGGTCGGCGGCCACCTCGTCGGCATCGGCGCGCACCCGGCGGTCGAGCTCGGCGACGCGCTGTTCGCGCATGCGCCGCAGGCTGAAGTGGTCCAGGGGCTTCGCCTGGCCGTCCAGCCCTGTCTGCATGGCGCGCAGGCCGGATGCCAGGTGTCGCTGCTCGATTTGCTTGAACACGTGCGCCGTGGGCCACACATCTTCGGTTGCCAGGCCGGCGATGCAGCCGACCAGCTCGGGCGGCATCGTGTCCACCGCCGCCAGCAGGATGCGGTAGACCGCGCACAGGGCCAGGACGTCGTCGTCGGCGCGGTGCGTGGGCACCGGTGCGCCGAAGGCATGGACCAGGTCGAGCAGGCGGTGCGAGCGCAAGCGCGGCAGGGCGATGCGCGCCAGGTCGAGCGAGTCGATCCAGATGTTGTCCGCCAACGCAGCGCCGGCTTCGTCCTTGGTGCAGAACGTCTTGTCGAAGTTCGCATTGTGCGCCACCAGGATGCTCGCGCCCACGAACTCCACCAGCCCCGCCAGCGCTTCTGCCGGCGTGGGGGCGTCCGCCACGTCTTCGTCGTGTATGTTGGTCAGGCGCTGGATGTCTTCGGGAATGGGCTTGCCGGGATTCACGAAGGTCACGTACCATTCCTCGACCTTGCCCTGGCGCATTCGCGCCGCCGCGATCTGCGTCAGCTGGTCTTGCTTGAACGAAACGCCCGTGGTTTCCGTGTCGATGACCACCACGTCGTCCAGGGACGCGAAATCGGCGGCTTCGGCATGGCCTACCAGCTCGCGATAGCGCTGCTTCACCCGCTCGGGGGTGGTTTCCATCATGTATTTTTCCAGCGTGCCCGTACGTACATCCTTCTCTCGAGAGCGGGTATCAGACTATCATGAAACCAAAAGCGGCCGAACGCGGCCCGCGATGCAACGAGGAGAAAAACATGCCCTCCCCCGGATACTACGCCACGTACTGCCGTTTCACGGCCCGCGGCAAGGACGAGTTCGCCGCGCTGCTGGGCGCCGACTCGATCGTGGGAGACCAGCTGCAGATCGTGCTCGAACCCGCCGGGCAGCAGACCCAGGCCGTCTTGGTGAACCGCTTCGGTGCGCGCATCGGCACGATCAACCCCGACATGACCGAGCAGATCCAGCTCGCCCAGGCGCGCGGCTGGCACACCGGCGCGCTGTTGGCTTCGGTGTATCTGAGCGACACCGACGACGGAGCCAGCTACTGGGGCGAGGTCGTGGTGCTCTGCCATGCCGACGACCCTGCGTTCTCCACGTTCGCCACGACGCTCTCGGGCGCGCTGGCGCAGGGGATCCGCCCCAACGTCGAGCTGGGAGAAAGCGG
The DNA here is from genome assembly GCA_902767025.1 of uncultured Coriobacteriaceae bacterium. Taxonomy (GTDB): domain Bacteria; phylum Actinomycetota; class Coriobacteriia; order Coriobacteriales; family Eggerthellaceae; genus CACXMZ01. The sequence goes on along the minus strand of CACXFZ010000174.1, from coordinate 652 downwards.
CGTTGACCAGGTGATACAGTCGGGTGGTGCGTGGCTTCCCACAGGTCGCACGCCCCTGCCGGACACGCAGAAGGGCACGGCGCTGGTGAAGGACAGGATGTCGCCGAACGAGCACGTGGTGGAACTCGCGCGCAAGCGCAACCCCGGGTGCATGGCCGCGGGCGTCGCATTCATCTTGGCGCTGGTTGCCGGCGCCGTCTGGCTGGTGTTGAAGCTGCTGGGCGGCTAGCGTCCTGCCCGCTCGAAGGCCAGTTCGATCAGGCGCGTGCACAGCGTGCTGAAGTCCATGCCCGCCGCGCGGCCCGCATCGGGCAGCAGCGAGGTGCTGGTCATGCCGGGCAGCGTGTTGGTTTCGAGCACCCAGGCGTTGCCGTCCTCGTCCAGGATGATGTCGCTGCGCGACACGCCTTCGCAACGCAGGGCACTGTGTGCGCGGATGGCCAGCTCCTGCACCATGCGCGTCTGCACGGGGTCAAGGGGCGCCGGGCACACGTGCTTCGAGCCGCCTTCGGCGTACTTCGACTCGAAATCGTAGAACTCGCCCATCTGGGGGACGATCTGGATCACGGGAAGGGCTTGCACCTGCTCGTTGCCGATGACGGCCACGGTGAGCTCGTCGCCGGACACGAACTGCTCGACCAGCACTTCGTCG
>CACXFZ010000173.1 GCA_902767025.1 uncultured Coriobacteriaceae bacterium | reverse complement strand
CGCGAAGCCCCCGACAGGGCATCGGCGATCTTCTTCAGCTCGTCCTTGCGGCGCAACCCCAGCTCGGCAAGCTCTTCGGGAGTTTGCAGTTCTTCCGTGTTCGTATCTTTAGCCACGTGACCTTCGCCTCTCGTGCCAGAATGCATGTTTTGGCCAGTATACGCGGGATGCAAGTGCAAAACTGCAGGTGGGCACGAATAACAGAGGGTCTACATCCGCGCACGGGACCTTCGGGCGATGCGGCGCGCACCGTCCCGGCTCCATGGTCTAGAATGGCCCCATGGAACAGAAAGCATTCGCGACAGAGCACGGACACATCGTCTACTGGGTCTCGCACCCGGCCGCCGACCTTGCCGCGGACGCGCCGTGGCTCGTGCTCGTACCCGGCCTCACAGCCGACCACACGCTGTTCGCCCCGCAGCTCGAGCACTTCGCAAGCCGGGCGAACCTGATCGTCTGGGACGCGCCCGCCCACGGCGCCTCGCGCCCCTTCCCGCTGTCGTTTGGCATGGGCGACTACGCGCGCTGGCTGCACGCCATCATGGAGATGGAAGGCGCGCACCGCCCCATCCTGGTGGGCCAGTCGCTGGGCGGATACGTGTCGCAGGCGCTCCTGGATTTGTTCCCCAGCACGGCGGCGGGCTTCGTGTCCGTCGATTCCGCCCCGCTGAAGAAGCGCTACATGAAGAACTGGGAGGTCTGGGCGCTGCGCCACACGCGCCTGATGTATCTGAGCATCCCCTGGAAACTGCTCGTGAGCTGGGGTTGCGCCGGAACCGCCGAGACGCCCGAGGGCCAGGCGAACATGCGCGCGATGATGCTGTCGTATGGCAAGCGCGAGTTCTGCGAACTGGCCGCCCACGGCTACCGGATGCTGGCCGATGCGGTGGACGCTCAGCGCCCCTACGAGCTGGACTGCCCCACTCTGCTGCTGTGCGGCGAGCGCGACAAGGCGGCCTCGACCAGGCGCTACAACCGCGCATGGGCGCAGGCGGAAGGCCTGGAACTCGTCTGGGTCCCGGACGCTGGGCACAACTCCACGGTGGACAACCCCGCGTTCGTCAACGGGCAGATCGAGCGGTTCGTTGACGCCGTGCGGGAGTAGGGCTAGCCGCTTGCCTGAGCGCCCCCGCGCACCGAGCGCTTCAAGCGCCCCTCGCCGGCAGCAGACGCTACTTCAGGCGCAGCAGGCACGCGATGCCCAGCGCGAACAGCGGGATGCCCGCCAGCAGCGCCAACGGCGAGGGTCCCAGCACCGTCTGCCCGGAAGCCGCGAGCGCGACCCCCAGGTTCGCAACCGCGTTGAACGACCCATGCGCCAGCGCGCACGGCCACACGTTTTCGGTGCGCTGCCACAAGTAGGCCATGCACACGCCCATGGCGGTGCACGCCAGCGTCATCGTCAGGATGCCCAGCAGGGGAAATCCCGCGTAGCCCATGCCGTAGTTGTGGCCCATGGCGATGATGGGCGCATGCCAAACGCCCCAGATGACGCCTGATGCCAAGGCGGCCGCACGCTGCGACATGCGCTGCGCGAGCACCGGGTAGAGCATGCCACGCCAGCCCGCCTCTTCCCCGAAGGCGAAGAGCATGTTCAGGAAGGGCGCGTAGGTGAGCGCCGACAGAGCCGTAAGCGCCATCAGGGCGGCTGGCGGCAGGGGCATCTCGGACAGGTCCGTACCGCTTTGCTGCGCCATCAACGACAGGTACGAAGTCATGGTCGGGTCGAACTCCTGCGGCATCAGCACGAAGTACACCGCAGCGCCCAACAAGGCCAGCGCCGCGGGAGCCAGCCACGCCGCCACATACCAGGGAACGATGCCGCCGACGCAGGGACGCAAGCGCAGCTCGAACGGGTCGTCGTTCTTGCACGCAGCCTGGGCAGCCAGCGCACCTGCCAGCGGGAAGAACATGCCAATCGCAACCAACGCGAACATGATCGCAGACGAGCCCACACCGTGCTCGAAGGTGCCCAGCGCGATGCCCGCCGGAATCCACAGGCCCCAGCTGAGCCCGAATGTGACTGCAAGGTATATCGCCAACCGTTTGCCCATGGGTCAAGTATAGGGCAAGGCGAGGAACCGCGCTCAACTGCCCCTGCTGGGTCCGGCCACTCCTGCGCAGCACTCGCATGTTCGCGCGCGGCCGTCCCCATGCGGCGGCCCGGGCACTCCCCTGCCTGCCCTAGCCCTCCTCGTCACGCGGGACATGCCTGCAGGGATGGTTTCGCACCACGAAGCCGTAACGCGGACAGCGGGCGTTGTGGTCGCATACGATGCCGCAGGCCTGCAGGTGGGCATAGATGTTCACAGGTCCCACGAAGGTAAAGCCGCGCTTCTTCAGATCGGCCGCAATGCGCGTCGACAGGCCGTTGCGCGCAGGCAACCCGCCCCGCTCGTGCCCGTCGTAGAGCAGCGTCTGGCCATCGGTCCACGACCAGAAATAGGCCGCAAAGCCGCCGACCTCCTGCCGCACCCGCTGCGCGCACCGCGCGTTCTGCACGATGGCTGCGAGTTTGCGTGGACTGCGCAGGATGCCGGGCGCGTCCAGCGCGCTCTGGAGCTGGTCGTCGCCCATGGCGGCAACCGCGTCGATGTCGAAGTCGGAAAACACCTGACGGAAAAGCTCTCGTCGCTGCAGCACGTAGTCCCAGCTGAGCCCGCACTGCAGGCACTCCAGCGACAGGTGCTCGAACATGCGGTTGTCGTCGTTCACGGGGATGCCCCACTCGGTGTCGTGGTAGCACCTGTCTTCGGCGCTCGCGAACCGCCAGCACCAGTTGTCGGCCAACTCATCCTTGCTTGTTCTTCTGTCT
>CACXFZ010000172.1 GCA_902767025.1 uncultured Coriobacteriaceae bacterium | reverse complement strand
GTCGTGTCGGTGCTGGGGGCGTGGATTTCGTGGACCATCCTTCCCGCCGAGACCGTCCAGGTGATGGCGCACAAGAAGCTCATGCCCGCATCCTGGGGCAGGCTCAACCGGCATGGCGCTCCCCATCAGTCGCTGCTCGTCATCGCCGTATGCATCCAGGTGGTGTTGCTCGTCGTGCTCATGGTCGACGACGCCTATACCTTCGCCATCTCGGTGGCGACCATGGCCATCATCGTGTCGTGGGCGCTGGCGTCTGCCTACCAGGTCAAGCTGTCGTTGCAGCGCCACGAGATCGGCCAGGCCGTGCTGGGTGCCGTGGCCACGGTGTTCCTGGTGGCGGGCGGCCTGCTGTCGGGTTGGGGCTTCTTCCTGCTTGCCTGCATAGGCTACCTGCCTGGCGTGTTCTTCTACTGGAGGGCGCGCAGGGAAAACGGCCATGCGGGCCTGTCGCAGGGCGAGAAGATCGCCACGTGCATCATGGCCGCTTGCGCCGTCGTCTCCATCGTCTTGGTGGCAGCAGGCATCATCCCCATCTTCTAGCTTTGCCTGCCTTTGACTGAGCGCAGGGAACGGTACGGCCCTGGGCTTTGCGATTCGGGCGCCGTGTGGCATCCGCCGCCGCATTGCCACCCTTGTCCCGCGGTTTCGAGGGCCGGGGTTGGTGGTAATCTGCGGTAAAAACCGCAAAGCTGGCAAGAAAACGAGTTTTTGTGATTCTCTCGCGCGCTGCTCGGTATGAAATGTGACTAATAGTATGTATCGCGATGCAAAATAAGACTTATAGGATACATATGTGCCCTCCAAGTCGTGTCATTGAATGACAAAAACTCGTTTTCAAGCCACGAATCGCGAAATCTTCCAAGAATCCTGTGGCAACGCCCGTTTGGGGGTTGCGGGCGGGCCAGGATGGCAGGTGGCCTGGACGGGCGCTGCCGTGTCATGGACGCTGTGTGTCGGTCTGGTTTCGTAACGGTGTTTTTCCACCAAGGGCATCCTGGGGCGCGTGCGCTATCTTCTATACTTGCCTCCGGTCCAGGAAAGGTGGGTTTATGGGTATTCGCAAGGCAGTGGCGCAGGCAGCAAGCGCGGTTTCGACCGTCGCGTTGAAGTACGTGTTTCGCCGGCCCGCCGCCAATTTCCCCGGCAAGGCCGCCCTGGTCCTCGACCCCGACATCATCGCCGAGCTCGCACCCAAGCTGTCGCGCGGCAGCATCTGCGTGGTGGGCACGAACGGCAAGACGACCGTGACCAACATGGTCGCCGACATCCTGCAGGCCCAAGGCATGGAAGTGGTGTGCAACCGCACGGGAGCCAACCTCGATTCGGGGGTGGCGACGAGCCTGCTGCACGCCGGGCAGTCCGACTGGGGCGTGTTCGAGTGCGACGAGATGTGGCTGGCCAAGATCCTGCCGTATCTGCAGTCCCGCTTCGTGGTGCTGCTGAACCTGTTCCGCGACCAGCTCGACCGCATGGGAGACACCGACCGCATCCAGGACAGCATCATCGCCGCCCTTGCGTCGTCTCCCGAAACGACGGTGCTCTACAACGCCGACGACCCGTTCTGCGAGCGCATCGTGCGCGCCGTCCCGAACCCGTCCGTGCCCTTCGGCATCGGCGAGGACATCGGCACGGCCGCGGACGACGCCTCCGACGCGCGCATGTGCCAGCTGTGCGACGGCATGCTGCACTACGACTACCGCACGTACAACCAGCTGGGGCGGTTCGCCTGCACCCAGTGCGACTTCCGCCGCGCACCCCTGCGCTTCTCGGCGCGCCGGGTGTCGGTCTCCGAGCAGGAAATGGACTTCGACGTCGTCGCCGCCGTGGACGAGCACGCCGTGGGTGGTGGGGCGATCGCCCACATGAACGCCCCGTACGGCGGCGTGTACATGGTCTACAACCTGCTGGCCGTCTATGCCGCCGCGCACCTGGCCGGCGCGTCCGACGACGCCATCATGGGCACGGTGCGGGCCTACGACCATCAGAACGGCCGGCTGCAACGGCTCACCGTGGCCGGTCGGCCGGTGCTCATCAACCTGGCGAAGAACCCCACGGGCTTCAACCAGAACATCGCTCTCATGCGCAAGAACCCCGAGCCCAAGGCCGTGGCGTTCTTCGTCAACGACAACGAAGGCGACGGCCGCGACGTCAGCTGGCTGTGGGACATCAACTTCGAGCAGCTGGCGGCCGAGCGGGACCTGGTGGTCTACGCCGGCGGCATGCGCCGAAACGACCTGCAGCTGCGCCTGAAGTACGCTGGCGTGGATGCCCAGCTGGTCGACGACGCCGTCGATTGCATGGCGCGCATCTCGACGCTGCCGGACGGCTACCACGTGTACATGATCGCGAACTACACCAGCCTGCCCGATGTGCAGGCAGACCTCGAGCGGCTCGCCCGCGGCGAAGGCAGCGTGGCCGCCCCGCCGCTGCGCACGCACGAGTGCTTCTGCCCGCCGCAAGACGCGCGCAGCCCCCTGGGCGACGACGGCGCATTGCACATCGTGCACCTGTACCCCGACCTGCTGAACCTCTACGGCGATGCCGGCAACGTGCGCGTGCTGCAGCAGCGCAGCGCATGGCGCGGCATCGCGGTCGACGTGCGCACGGTCGAGGTGGGCGCGGATGCCAACCTGGGCGATGCCGACATCGTGTTCGTGGGCAGCGGCCCCGAGCGCGAACAGCAGGTGGCAAGCGGCCAGCTGTGCGCGCTGCGCGAGCAGCTGGCGGCATACATCGAAGACGGCGGGGTCGTGCTTGCCGTGGGCGGCGGCTTCCAGGTGCTGGGGTCGTCGTGGCCGCGCAGCGACGGAACCGCCATCGAGGGCGCAGGCGTCTTGGACGTCGTCACGCATGCGGCCGAATCGGGCGCGCGAGCAATCGGCGACGCGGTGCTGACTTCGCCGCTGTTCGACGGCTACGCACTGGGTTACGAAAACCATGCCGGGCGCACCGAGCTGGGCGCGGGCGTGCAGCCGTTCGCAACCGCGGTCGATGGACACGGCAAGGGCAACAACGCAGGAGATGGCTCCGATGGCGCACGCGTGGGCAACGTGGTGGCCACGTATTCGCACGGCCCGGTGCTCGGCAAGAGCCCCGAACTGGCCGACTGGCTGATCGCCAAGGCGGTGGAGCGCAAGGTCGGCTCGCCGGTCGACCTGGTCGACCTGGACGACTCCATCGAGCACGCAGCGCGCTCGTTCATGCTGGAGCGCCTGGGAGTGCGTTCATGACAAGAGGCCAACAGGGCAAACACGGAGCACCCCAGCAGGTGCAAGCTCCCGTACCCCAACAGGTGCAGACCGCCGCATCCCCGGCGCCGTTCGACATGCAGTCGGACCGCTATCGGCGCGACGAGGCGGCGCAGCGCTACCAGCAGACCGTCCAGGGCACCCGGAGGCGCGGCAAGGCCCTCAAGGTCGTCGGCATTGCGCTCGCGGCCGTGCTCCTGGTGCTGTTGGCTTTCGTGTTCTTCCCCAGTGGCATCACGGCGGGTCCCTCGTACGTGCTGCTGCTCGGCACCGACGAATCGATCGCGCGCAACAACGACACGTCCGAGAACTCCCTCAACGGCATCTACCGCACCGACACCATCATCCTGGCGCGCATCGACCCGGGTTCCAAGCACGTCACGCTGATATCGATGCCGCGCGACACGCAGGTGGAGCTGGAAGGCTACGGCACGCAGAAGCTGAACGCGGCGTTCGCCTTCGGAGGCAAGGACATGGCAATCGATGCCGTATCCAAGATCGCCGGCGTGCCCATTTCCCACTACGCGCTCGTGGACATGGACGGGCTGGCCAACGTGGTGGACACGTTGGGCGGCATCGAGGTGAACGTGCCCATCCCCATCGACGACTGGGAGGCCGAAGGCACCCTGGACGCCGGCCTGCAAACGCTCAACGGCGAGCAGGCGCTGGTGTTCTGCCGTTCGCGCACGCCCTTCGAGGAATACGGCAGCGGCGACGGCTACCGCACCGCCAACCAGCGCATCGTGCTGCAGGCCATCGCCGACAAGATGCTCTCCAGCGACCCGGTGACGCAGGTGTCCAGCGTCATGTCGTTCGCCAGCTCCGTGACCACCGACCTGTCGGTGCTCGACTGCATCCGCCTGGCGCTGGTGTTCCGCGGCTCCGATGCGGGCAGCGCCATCTACACCGGGGCCATGCCCACGGTGTCGTCCTACGAAGACGACCTGTGGTACGAGATCATCGACGAAGAGGCTTGGACGCAGATGATGAAGCGCGTGGACGCCGGCCTGCCTCCCAGCGAGGAAAGCATCGTCGACGACGCCACCGGCACGGTGTTCGCCAACTCGGGCGACCAGGCTGCGTCGGGCAGCGCCGTCGATGCCTCCGCCTCGGTTTCGCGTGTGGACAGCATATCGGTGCGCAACGGCGCCGGTGTTGCGGGCGTTGCCACCACGGCTGCCGACAAGCTCAAGGAAGCGGGTTTCAACGTGGTGGACTCGGGCAACGCCGACACCTTCGACTACCCCTACACGGTGGTCATCTACGACGACGCATCCAAGGCGCAGAAGGCCCAGCAGATCGCCGACACGCTGGGAGCGGGCGTGTTCCTCAACGACGGCACCTACAGCTTCGAGGCCGACTTCCTGGTGGTCGTGGGCCAGGACTTCCTGATGTAGCACAGCGCGCACCCTGCGGGTGGCATCCGCTCGCGCGCATCAGCCGCGCGAGGTTCGGTGCTGCCTGCGCTGGCACATCCGCTGCCTGGGGTTGTCGCGGCGGGCATGCACGACCGGACGGGTTGGCGGGTATAACAGTGAAACCAGCTAAGGGAGGCCTTGCTTTGAATCCCGATGTGCCGGCGAGGCCGTGCTGGGGCCCCATCCCGTGGGGAGGGGTTGAGGTGTTCCCTGGAACCTACAAGTGGTACGAATGCATCTTTCTCTTG
>CACXFZ010000171.1 GCA_902767025.1 uncultured Coriobacteriaceae bacterium | reverse complement strand
GCATCTGGTCGCGCTTCGAGAACGTGGCCTGCCCCATCACCGACATGTGGCCCTGCTGGATGTCGGCGTTGTAGTCGGCAACCGAAAACGTGTTCACGAACAGCCTGTTGCCCAGGAAGGTGATGCCGCCGCTGCCGATGGCGGGGTACTCTTCGGCCTTCACCACGTACTCGTCGATCATGTTCTGGTCGTAGTGGTTGAACGTCCAGGCGCTCGACCGGCGAAAGCCGCTGCCCAGCAAGCCCGCGCTCACCAGCTCGTAGAAATGCTGCTCGCGCTCGTAGTCGACCTTGCCCACCGTTTCCGCCAGCGTGCGCTCGACGCTGGGCGAGCACATCAGCGGGTAGAAGGTGGTCTGCCCCGCCCCGCTTTCCAGCACGAACGCGATGTCGTCGATGAGCATCTGCTCGGTTTGCGCGGGGAAGTTGAAGATCATGTCCACGTTGAGCGAGTCGAAATACGGGGCCGCGGTGCGGATGTGCTCGAAGATCTGCTCGGCCGAGCCGTACTTTTCGTAGCGGTCCATCTGCTTGAGCAGATCGTCGTTGGAGCTTTGCACGCCCACGCTCAGGCGCTGGATGCGCCCGTCCAGTGCGTCCAGGATCTCGGGCACCAGGTGGTTGGGGTTCGTCTCGCTTGACACCTCGTTGATGCAGAACAGGTGGTGCGCCAAATCGATGGTGGCGCACAGCTCGTCGACCAGCACCGTGGGCGTGCCGCCGCCGATGTAGAGGGTGTGGAAGTCGTAGCCCTTGGCCGCCAGCATGCGCATCTCGTCGCGCAGGTTGGCGAAGTACGCACGTGCCCGGTCCTCGGTGAAGGGGAAGCGGTTGAACGAGCAGTAGGGGCACAGCCGCTCGCAGAACGGCACGTGCGCATAGAGCATGTAGCTGCGACCGGGCTGGGCCCGGGGCAGGTCGAAGGACTCGGGTTCCTCCAAGCGCAGATGGGACTCGGTCGCCAGGCGCACGATATGGGTGAGAAGCCGCTCGCTTAACATGCCGTATGCACCGTCAGACGTTTCCCGCGATGGTAGGAGGGCCTATTCCCACGCGCTGCGGCCGCGTGCGGCACGCGACCCGATGTCGCCCCTGAACTGCTTGCCTTCGAAGTTGATCAGGTCGACCGCCTCGTAGGCGCGCTCGCGCGCTTCCTCGAACGTCTCGCCCAGGGCAACCACGTTGAGCACGCGCCCGCCTGCCGTGATCAGCTCTTCGTCGTCGTTGAACGCCGTGCCGGCATGGTAGACCGTCACGCCTTCCAGCGCCTCGGCCTCGTCGATTCCCAGGATGACCTTGCCCTTCTCGTACGAGCCCGGGTAGCCTTCGCTTGCCAGCACCACGCACGCCGCCCATTGCTTCGACCAGGAAAGCTCCACGTCCTGCGGGCGCCCCTCGGCCACGGCCAGCATGATCTGGGCCAAATCGCCTTCCAAACGCGGCAGGATCACCTGGGTTTCCGGATCACCGAAGCGCGCGTTGAACTCGAGCACCTTCGGCCCGTCGGGCGTGAGCATGAAACCGCCGTAGAGCACGCCGCGGTAGTCGACGTCGAACGGGTCTTGTGCGGTGGCGGCAGCCGCGGCGTTCATGGCCTGGGCCATCGCCTCGTATTCTCCGTCGGTGACGATGGGCACTGGCGAGTACACGCCCATGCCGCCGGTGTTGGGGCCGGTGTCGCCTTCGTAGGCGCGCTTGTGGTCCTGGGCGGTTGCCATCAGGTGGGCCTTGCCGCCGCTGACGAATGCCAGAAGCGAGCACTCGGGGCCGGTCAGGCACTCTTCCACGACCACCTGGCTCCCGGCTTCGCCGAATGCCCCGTCGAAGCATTTGACGATGGCCTCCTCGGCCATCTCGATGTCGTCTGCCACCACAACGCCTTTGCCTGCCGCCAGGCCGTCGGCCTTCACGACGAGCGGCGCGCCGATTTCGCGTGCATAGGCAAGAGCGGGTTCGGCACTGTCGAACGATGCATAGCGCGCCGTGGGGATGCCGCAGCGCTCCATGAACTGCTTGCTGTAGGTCTTGCTGCCTTCCAGCTGGGCGCCCTGGGCGTCGGGGCCGAACACGGCCACGCCCGATGCGCGCACCACGTCGGCCACGCCCGCGACGAGCGGGGCCTCCGGCCCGATGACCACCAGGTCGATGTCATGGTCGCGGGCGAACCCCGCCACGGCCGTGCCGTCGCAGATGTCCAGCCCCGCCACGTTTTCCGCAATCGCGGCCGTACCGCCGTTGCCGGGCAGGCAGTAGAGCTTCTCGCACGAAGGCGACTTGGCGAGCGCGGCGCAGATCGCATGTTCGCGACCGCCGCTGCCGAGCACCACTATGTTCATTCTTGCATGCTCCTTTTGCGTATAGCCAACTTGCATATAGTACACCAGGAGCGAAGCGCTACCAGCCGCGAAAAATTGTCTGATTGCGATCAGGACCCACGGCGATGATGCTCACCCGCACGCCGATCTTCTCTTCCAGGTACTCGACGTAGCGCTGGGCGTTCTCGGGCAGCTCTTCGAAGGTGCGGCATCCCGTGATGTCGCAGCCCTTCCATCCGGGCAGCTCCTCGTAGATGGGCGTGACGTTCTTGGGGTAGATCACCGAATGCTGCATGGGGAAGTAGTCGTAGGTGGTGCCGTCGGCTTCGTAGGCGACGCAGACCTTGATGGTGTCCAGGGAGCTGAGCACGTCGAGCTTGGTGAGCGCGATGTCGGTGAGGCTGTTGACGTCGGCCGCGTAGCGCGCGATCACCGCGTCGAACCAGCCGCAGCGGCGCTTGCGCCCGGTGACCACGCCGAACTCGCCGCCGACCTTGCCCAGAAGCTCGCCCGTCTCGTCCTTGAGCTCGGTCGGGAACGGGCCGGACCCCACACGCGTGATGTAGGCCTTCACGATGCCCAGCACGCGGTCGATGGCCTTCGGACCCACGCCCGAGCCGGTGGGTGCGCCGCCTGCACAGCACGAGCTTGACGTGACGAACGGGTAGGTGCCGTGGTCGATGTCGAGCAGCGTGCCCTGGGCGCCTTCGAACAGGATGTTCTTCCCGTCGCGCAGCGCGGCGTTGAGCACCTGGGCGGTCTCTGCCATGCGCGGGCGGATGATCTCGGCGAAGGGCAGGTACTCCTCCATGATCTGGTCGACCGTGAAGGTGGGCAGCCCGTAGATCTTGTCGAGCACCTGGTTCTTGTAGTCCAGGGCCGTTTCCAGCTTCTCGCGGAAGATGCGCTCGTCGAGCAGGTCCTGGATGCGGATGCCCGTGCGGCCCGCCTTGTCCTGGTAGGCCGGCCCGATGCCGTTTTTCGTCGTGCCGATCTCGTGGCGGCCCAGCCTGGTTTCGGCAGCGCCGTCGAGTGCGATGTGGTAGGGCATGATCAGGTGCGCGTCGCAGCTGATGATGAGCTTGTCGCAGGAGATGCCGCCCTCTTCGAGCATGGCCACCTCGCTGGACAGCACGCGCGGATCGACCACGACGCCGTTGCCGATGACCGGGGTGATGTGCTCGTACATCACGCCCGAGGGGATCAGGCGCAGCGCGAGCTTCGTGTCGCCGTGGATGACGGTGTGCCCGGCATTGTTGCCGCCCTGGAAGCGGACGACGTAGTCGAAGTCGGCGGAAATGAGGTCGGTGATCTTGCCCTTGCCCTCGTCTCCCCACTGGGCACCTACAAGAACGGTTGATGGCATGTGAGGCCTTTCCCTTGTGCGCATGCTCCTTGTGAGCGTCGCGTGCATGCGGGCGAAGCACGCCCACAAAGAACAGATTGTATATTAGAGCTCGGTCAATTGGGCCGAAGGGCATACTTCGTGCATAAGGCTCACAACTTCCCGATGGCAGGTGAACATGATCACCTGTCGGCTGCGCGCCACTTCGGCAAGCACGCGGGCCGCGCCACGGCGCCGCTCGCCGTCGAAGTTCACCAGGATGTCGTCGGCCACGATGGGCACGCTGCGCCCCACGTTGTCCGCCGTTATCAGCAGCGCCAGGCGGATCGACAGGTACAGCTGCTGGCAGGCGCCGGTCGACAGCAGGCGGGCGCTGCGCACCATGCCCAGGCTGTCGGCCACTTCCAATTCCCCCGATGCGTTCAGGCGCACCTGCGTCCAGGCCCCGTCGGTCATCAGCGACAGCAAACGGCCCGCCTGCTGGTACACCAATGGCTGGCTGTGGCTCTCCCAGGCGTCGATCGACGTCTGCAGCAGGCGCTTCTGCACCAGCAGCACCGCGAGCTCCTCGAGCGATTCGCCCAGGCGCGTTTCCACCTGCACTTCCTGCAGCTTCAACCGGTCGAACTCCTTGTCGTGAAGCGCCGCGCCCAGCTGGTTTTTGAGCTCGCCGTAGCGCGCGTTCAGGCTGTCCTTGGTCTGCTGGCGCGCGTCTCGCATCTGGTAGGCGCGGTTCAAGCGGGAGTCTATCACCGAAACGGGCACCGGCTCGGTGTAGCCCAGCGATGCGAACGCGGCCATGCGCTGCTCGTCGAGCAGGTCGAGCTCGTGGGCGACCGACGCCTTCTGCGCATGCAGGGCCTGGCGGCGCTGGTCGTCGAGCGTCGCTTCGGCCCGCGCCTCGCGCGCGTCGTCGAGCAGGGCGCGGGCGCGGCGGATGCTGCCGTGGGCCTCGGAGAGCCCCTGCGAGTCCAAGAAGGCCTCGATGGCCTGCTGGCAATCCTGCAGCTGGGCCTCGTTCGCCTCGAGCTTGTTCTTGTCCTGCAGCAGCACCCAGCGCGCTTCGTGCAGGCGGTTTTCGACCTCTTCCTCCACCCGGTTGGGGCGGAACAGCATGAT
>CACXFZ010000170.1 GCA_902767025.1 uncultured Coriobacteriaceae bacterium | reverse complement strand
TTTTCCGACTAGCCCGGCACGCCGGAACCGCGCCCGTGTGCCATCCGCGGCTTTGACGCATGCCGCGTCACACGACGAAGAGCACGGCGTAGAGGGCAACCATCGGCACCAGGAAGACGATGTTGACGGCTGCGAACACTTTCATGAAGCCGAGTGCGGTGGTCCCGGGCGCCCGCAGGTAGATCTTGAGCGCAATCAGGCTGGCCAGCGAAGCTATGGGGGTGCCGAGCCCACCCAGGTCGACGCCGATGAGCAGCGAATGCCAGTTCTCCGTGAAACCCGCCAGCAGCACGGCCGCGGGGACGTTGCTTATCACCTGGCTTGAAACCAGGCTCGTCAGCATCGGGTGGTCGTTCATCAGCGAGCCGAGGAAGCCCTGCGCCTCGGGGATGTGCGCCACGTTTCCCGAGAACACGAAGAAGCAAAGGAACGTGAAGAGCAGCGGGTAGTCCACCTTGCGGAACACGGCGCGATCGAATGCTGCCAGCGCAGCAACGACCAGGACTAGCGCCGCCTGCCAAGGGATGACGCGAACCACTGCGAGCAGGGCCACGGCGAACAGCACCCCGTGCAGGACGACGCGGCGCCGGTCGACCGGGTCTTCCACGCGCTTGATGGCGAGCTTCGAGGTCTCTTGGCCGCAGCGCATGCAGGCAAGGTAAAGCAGGATGAGGGCCAGCGAGCCGAACGGGGCGAGCGCGAGGAAGAAGTCCAGCGGCGAGAGCCCGTACGTGGTGAATATGAACAGGTTCTGCGGGTTGCCCACCGGCGTGACCATGCCGCCCAGGTTCGCCGCAACCGCCTGGAGCACGATGACGTAGGCCAGCAGATTCTGCCAGCCCGCAGCCACCAGGACCGCAGCGGCGAAGGGGACGAACGTGATGAGCGCGACGTCGTTCGTCATGAGCATCGACGAGAAGAAGGGCAGCAGCACGAGCACAAGGCAGACCGAGCGCTTCCGATGGTTCCCACGCACCAGGTTGCGCGCGATGTGGCCCATCAGCCCGCTTTTCTGGAAGCCCGCCACTGACGCCATCAGGCAGAACAGCAGCGCAATGACGCGCCAGTCTATGCTTTCGGGCACGAACGAGGCGTCGCCGACGATGGCAAGCGAGACGAACGCGCACAGGAATGCAAGCATGGGCAGCGCCTGGCCGTGCATCAGGGCGATCGCCCGGGCAAGCGCCCTGCGCGGGCTGGGGAAGCGCCGTGCCGGCGACAGCCCCGCAGTCGACGCGCAGTTTGGGTCCATCCGCACATCGCCGTCGAACGCGAGCGCGTTGCTGCGTGCGCCCAGCAGCCTTCTGAAATCGAGAGCTTTGCGCTCGGCCATCCTTTGCCTGGTCCTTCTTTCCCGGCCCCATGGGGCACTTTCATGACACGAGCGTCCATGATACAGCGTGTCGGCCCGAGTATCGTGTGTGGAATTCTTGCTTGCGTCTTGGGGTGACATATGTTACCTTAGGTTACAGACGTTACCCTTACCGCAAGGAGAGGACCCATGAGCGACCATACTTTCCAAGGCTTCGAAGCGCAGCCCGCTCCCAACCAGCAACCCGCCGCCGCGGCACAGCAGCAACGCTCGTCGTACTGGGGATCGCAAGCGCTGCCCGAGCCCACATCTGCCGCAGGCCAGCCTGTGATGCAGCAGCAGTTCCCTGCCCAGCAGCAGCCGATGGGCTACACGGCACCGGCACCGCAACAGCAACTGGCGGGTTATCCGGCCCCGATGCCCCAACAGCAACAGGCTGGCTATCCGGCTCCCGAGCAGCACGGCCCGCTTTCGACCGAAAGCTTCATCGGAGGGAAGGTTCTCGGCATCGTCGCCGCCGTCCTGGTCGTGACCGGCGTGTTCCTGCTGGGCATCACGCTCGTCCCCCATCTCTCCGAGCTTCTGAAGACGGTATTCATGTTCCTGTTCGCCCTTGCGCTCACCGGCGCGGGCATCGTGACCACCAGGCGTGCGCGCAGCATCTTCTCGCAGACGCTCCTGTCGTGCGGCATGCTTTCGTTCTTCGTGGCCGTGATGTCGATGCGCGCCGAGTTCGGCTTCGTGGCCGAGCTGCCTGCCTTGACGCTGACCGTCGTCTGGATGGTTGCGACCATCGCCATCGTGCTTGCCGTGCGCTCGTGGCCGGCTTCCATGGTGCTGCTTGCATGCACGGCGCTGATGGGCGGTGTCTACATGGAAGAGATCAGCGACGCCGGAGGCTACGCGGTGCCGTTCTTCATCGCCGTTGCCTATTGCGTGAGCCTGGGCGTTGCGGGCATGAAGCTCGCGGCCGGAACCGAGGATCGCCCTGGTGGAACCCGTGCGCTGGCCAGCCTCTTCGTCGCCGAGATGGGCCTTCTGCTGGCACCCTTTTCCCAGTGGCACCACGCGGCCTCCGTCGTCCTGGTCGTTCTTGCGGTTGCGCTGATCGTCTTGAAGGCTACGCCTTTGCCGACTGCCCTTCGCGACTCTGCGCTCGCCCTGCGCGTAAACGAACTGGTCGTTCTGTGCCTTATGGCGCTGGGCTTGACGGCTTCCTCCATCTGGCCGCTCACCACGCTCGATTACACATGCGGCAGCCTCTTCGTCTTGGGCGCCCTGGTCCTGACGGGCCTGCGCATCCGCGACCTTGCCGCCTCGGATGCCGTCGAGTCCAAGCCCGCCATACCGGTCATCCACGCCGTGGCGATGACAGGGCTGGTGCTGTCCTACCTGTTCGGCTTCACCCACCTGCTGCACGAACCCGCCACCTACAGCGCGGTTGCCATGGTCTGCTCGCTTGCAGCCATCGTCGTGGGCTTCGCCTGCAACCACAAGCCCCTGCGTGTCTACGGACTCGTCGTGATGCTGCTCTGCGTTCTGAAGATCGTGGGGCTGGACATCACCGGGACCGACCTGGAACGCGGCATCGCCTTTGTCGTCGGCGGCCTGGCGTGCTTCGGCGTCAGCGCCCTGTACACGTACGCAAGCAAGCATGTGCGCTCCTAGCGCGCAGGAGGAGGCCATCATGACCCAGCAGCCACGGGACTCGCGTCTGCGCTACACCAAGGAATGCCTGTACGAATCCTTCCTGCACTTCCTTGAGGACAAGCCGGTGCCCGACATCACGGTCAGCGAGATCTGCGATCGGGCCGGCATTTCGCGCAAGACGTTCTACAAGTACTACCCCGACCAGTTCGGACTGCTTGCGAGCATGCAGAACGACCTGTTCGCCCGGTACCGCGAGCAGCTTGAATCAAGCCCCGCCGACGTGCGCGAGATCACCCCGGTCCTCATCCGTTTCGCAGACGAGAACCGCACGCTCGTGAAGGCGGTGTTCGCCAACCGCGGCGAGGGCAACTTCATCGACCGCATGGTCGACGACCTGTGGGCCACGTACCG
>CACXFZ010000169.1 GCA_902767025.1 uncultured Coriobacteriaceae bacterium | reverse complement strand
GTCCCGACTACAACAGCTTCTACAAGGTGAACCCGCCGCTGCGCACGCAGGAGGACAACGACGCCCTGATTGCGGGCGTGGCCGACGGCACCATCGACTGCATCGTGACCGACCATGCCCCCCATGGCGCATGGGAGAAGGACTGCGAATTCGAGCTCGCCCCCTTCGGCATGGTGGGCCTGGAAACGGCTCTGGGCCTGGTGAACACGCAGCTGGTGCGCACCGGCATCGTCGACTATGCGCGCATGGTCGAGATGATGGCCGTGAACCCGCGCAAGGTGCTCAACGTCGAGCCCGTGCGTCTGGAAGAGGGCAGCGTTGCCGATATCACGGTCTTCGACCCCGAGGTCGCCTGGACGGTCGATCCGCAGGAATTCGCGAGCAAGGCGAAAAACTCCGGGTTCGTCGGCGCCGACTTGGTGGGCCGTGCCACCGACGTGTTCGTGGGCGGCGAGGCCAAGCTCGAAGACGGCGCGGTAGTCGCATGAGCCGCGCGCAATCGCTGATCGACGAAGCCTGCACGGTTAAGGGCAACGTGCAGGTCGGCCCGGGGCTCTACATCGTCACGCTGTGCGCTCCGGGCATCGCCCGGACGGTGCAGCCGGGCCAGTTCGTGCACATGCTCGTGCCCGGCATGGAGGCCCATGTGCTGCGCCGCCCGTTTTCCGTCTATCAGGCCGACGCGGCCGCCGGCACGTTCGACGTGCTCTACCAGGTGGTCGGGTTCGGCACCGACGTGATGACCCGCCTGGAGCCGGGTGCGGTCATGCAGGCCATCGGCCCGATCGGCACCGGGTGGCAGGTTCCCGAAGAAGGCGGCGTGCTGCTGGTGGGCGGCGGCGTGGGCGCGGCCCCGTTGTTCATGTTCGCGCAGCAGCTCGCAGCGGCCGGTCGCGACGTGAAGGTGGTGCTGGGCGCCCAGACGAAAGATGCCCTGGTCACCTACGACGACTACTGCGCGCTGGAAGGCGCCTCGGTCGTGCCCGCCACCGACGACGGCAGCTTCGGGCATGCGGGCTTCTGCACGGCCCCGGCCCAGGAGGCGATCGAATCGGGCTCGTACCCCAACGTCGCCGTGTGCGGCCCCGAGCCGTTGATGAAGATCGTCTCGCGCCTGGCGCTCGATGCCCAGTGCTCTTGCCAGGTGTCGCTCGAGCGGCGGATGGCCTGCGGGATCGGCGCGTGCCTGTCATGCGTGGTCGACACGGTCGAAGGCAAGAAGCGCGCGTGCGTGGACGGGCCGGTCTTCGATGCTTCATTGGTGGTGTGGTAGATGGATGCTTCTGTGAACATGGCCGTCAACCTGGGCGGCCTGGAGATGAAAAACCCGGTGACCACGGCGTCGGGCACGTTCGCCGCGGGACGCGAGTACGACGACTTCTTCGACGTGTCGCTGCTCGGTGCGGTGACCACGAAGGGCGTGTCGCTCGACGGCTGGCAGGGAAACGATTCCCCGCGCATCGCCGAAACGCCTGCAGGCATGCTCAATTCCATCGGGCTGCAGAACCCCGGTGTCAAGGCGCTGTGCGAAGGCGACCTGACCTGGCTTGCCACCAAGGACGTGCCGGTGATCGTCAACGTGTCGGGGCACAGCTTCGAGGAGTACGCGGCGGTCATCGAGGCCCTCGAGGCCGATGGGCGCGCCGACGCCTACGAGGTGAACGTGAGCTGCCCCAACGTGGATGCCGGCGGCATGACCATCGGCACCGACCCCGCAAGCGTGGAGTCCGTGGTATCGCTGTGCCGCAGCAAGACGCGCAAGCCGCTGATCGTGAAGCTCTCCCCGAACGTCACCGACGTCGCCGAGATCGCGCGGGCGGCTGTTGCGGGCGGCGCGGATGCCGTGTCGCTGATCAACACGCTGCTGGGCATGGCCATCGACGCGCGCACGCGCACGCCGAAGCTGGCGCGCGTGGTCGGCGGCCTGTCGGGCCCTGCCGTCAAGCCGGTCGCCTTGCGCATGGTATGGCAGGTGTCCCAGGCGGTGGACGTTCCCGTGCTGGGCATGGGAGGCATCTGCACCGGCGAGGACGCCGTCGAGTTCATGCTGGCCGGCGCCACTGCGGTTGCGGTGGGCACGGCCAACTTCGTCAACCCCTGCTCGTGCGCCCAGGTGATCGAGGGGATCCGGGCGTATTGCGTCGAGCAAGGGGTGTCGGATGTCAACGAGTTGGTGGGAGGTTTGAAATGCTAGATTATCGGAGCCAGTCGTTCGAAGAGCGCGTCATCGTGGCGCTCGATTGCGATGCCGACAAGGCGCTTGCGATCGCCAACTCGCTGGCAGGTGTCGCATCCTGGGTGAAGGTGGGCATGACGCTGTACTACGCACAGGGACCCTCCATCGTCGAGAAGTTCAAGAACCTGGGTTTCAACGTGTTCCTGGACCTGAAGTTCCACGACATCCCGCACCAGGTGCGCGGCGCTGCGGCATCCGCGGCGGCGGCCGGCGCCGACATGCTGACGATGCATGCCTGCGGAGGCGCCGACATGATGAAGGCGGCTTGCGAGGGTGCGACCGAAGGGGCCGAGGGCAACGGGCTTCAGGTGCCGGCGCTGCTGGGCATCACAGTGCTTACGAGCATGTCGGCTGACGATCTGCGCTCGGTGGGCGTGTCCCGCGAGCTGACGGACCAGGTGTCCTCGCTCGCGCAGCTTGCGGTCGGTTCGGGCCTGGACGGCGTGGTGGCATCCCCGATGGAGGCCGCCGGCCTGCGCTCCCTGCTCGGAGACGACGCCCTGATCGTCACCCCGGGCGTGCGCCCTGCGGGCTCGGATCTGGGGGACCAGACCCGCGTCGCAACGCCGCGGGCCGCATACGATGCGGGAGCGTCGCATCTGGTGGTGGGCCGTCCCGTGGTAGCCGCAGACAATCCTGCTGCAGCCTTCGAGGCCATCGCGGCGAGCCTGTAGGGCGAAAACCAGGCGTGCAAGACGCGCTTTCCCCTGGGGTGGCCAGGGGATTTGCCGTTTGTTGGCGCACGCGCGTAAAGTTGGCGAATAATCTGGTCGGCATGGAAGAAAAGCGATAGAATCAGTAAACCTTAAGCGGGAACGCAAGTTAGCTGACAAGCAAGTACGCGACGACAAGGAGCATGCCATGGCTATTCCACAACTGAGCCCGGAAGAGCGTAAAGCTGCTTTGGAAAAAGCCAAGGAAGCACGCATCAAGCGCGCGCAAGTGCGCGACGATCTGAAGAGCGGCGAGCTGACGCTCGAGAAGGTCCTGACGATGAAGGACGACCCGGTCGTGGGCAGGATGAAGGTCTCGACGCTGATCGAGACGCTTCCCGGATACGGCAAGGCCAAGGCCGAGAAGATCATGGCCGAGCTGCACATCGCCGAAAGCCGCCGTCTGCGCGGCCTGGGCGAGCGCCAGGAGGCGGCCCTGCTGGAGCGCTTGCGGTAGAGCCGATGGGAAACCTGTTCGTAGTATCGGGGCCTGCAGGGGTCGGCAAAGGCACCCTGGTGGCCCGTGTGATGGAAGCCATGCCCAACGCATGGCTTTCCGTTTCCGCAACCACGCGCACACCCCGTCCCGGCGAGGTCGACGG
>CACXFZ010000168.1 GCA_902767025.1 uncultured Coriobacteriaceae bacterium | reverse complement strand
GGAATGGTCGAACACGGTGCAGATCATGATCTGACGCCCACCACGAACATCGTTGCCAGAGACTTAATGCTTCCGGCCTTATCGCCGAAGTCAACGCCGATCAGAAAGCCTGCGCGGGCTGGGAAAAGAATCGATGCTCCTTTTCTCAACCCGCCGTCAAACCACGCCTAGCTCAGCGTGCACCATCTGCTACTGCAGGTCGTCCACGACCCACCGCCCGAAACGGCGGCAAGCTCCTCCTCGGAGAGCTTGTAGCCCTCCCGCTTGGCCAGCGCCAACAGCTCTTCGGGGGTCGCGCATGCCTTCGCCTTCTCGCGAAGCTCAGGGCTCAACTCGTTGAAATCCATTTCGCTTCCTTCCTCTTGGAGAGGCAGAGGCGCAAAGCCGCAGTGCCTACGCCTTCTGGCAATTATATACAGCTTCCGGCACGTTCCGTCACGGACGCCTTCATGTCAGTGCGCCCATGCATCCCCTTTGTATTGCTCGTGCGCATTGAGTACAATCGACTCGATGTCTACAAGGCAATAAGGGCATCCAGGCGAAGAGGAGGACACCATGGCACAGAGAACGGGACTTCGAGACGACGTCATTGCCGTCCTCGAGCGCAACCACGAGCTGAGCCGGCTGGACCTGGGCGCCGATGCGCACCTTCAAAAGAAGGGCATGGCGTTTGAAACCGAAGCCTGGGAGGTACAGGGAATCGGCCACCTTTGCGCCATGCAGATGAACGCGTTTCTTGGCTTGATGCGCATGGAGACCGTCGTCATCGCGCCAACGGCAGTCGATGCTCCGCTGTTCAACATGGATTGGGTCAAGGCCCTTGGAACCGAAACCCAGATCGCAGAGATGTACGACACCCAAATCGAGCCCTGGCCCGAAGAGTGCCAGGCGGCGCTCGCACACGTCTGCGACACAGACGAGCAGTTGCCCGACGCCGCCGGCGGCGATGCCCGTTGGTACGACGAGATACTCTACCCGTGCACGTTCCACAAGAAGGGGAGGGGCCTGACCGTGCCCCTGTCCCAGGCGGCCCACGACTACCTCGAGGTCTATGCGGAGCTTCTTGCGGTCCTTCCTCCGTGCGACGAGCAGGAGAAAGCAGGGAAGGTGCGCGCCTTTGCCGAGAGGCTGTTTGCCGAAGGAGGTCCGGCCGTCGACCAGGTGACCAAGCTCTTCGGCGATCAGACGGCTCGGCGCCTCATCCTGCAGCACATGTACGGCGTTCGTCTCTAGAGTGCCGCCCAAGGAGATTTTACCATGCTATTGTTACTGATTGTCTTCGCTGTTGCGCTTGTGGTCAGCAGCATCGGATTCAAGAAGTACGTGTGGTTCATCTCGATCGGCTACGGCTTCTCGGTTGCGGCCATCGGCGCGGCGTTGCTCATCGCGGGACGCGGGCAAATCGGTCCGGGAACCGTGTTCGCCTGCATCCTGTTCATCGTCTACGGAATAAGGCTTGGAGGCTACCTGGCGCTGCGGGAGATGAAATCCAGCAGTTACAACTCTAAGATGAAGACTGAGATCAAAAGCGGCGACGACATGAACATGGTCGCCAAATGCGCAATATGGATAAGCGCCGCATTGCTCTACGCCTGCCAAACATCGCCCGTCACCTTCAGGCTCGCCAATGGTGCTGGAACCGATTCCTTTCTGATGGTGGGACTGGTCATCAGCGTTGTGGGGCTGGCCATCGAGACCATGGCCGACCTGCAGAAGGACGCCGCGAAGAAGGTGAATCCGCGGCGCTTCGTCGACACGGGCCTGTTCAGCATCGTGCGCTGCCCGAACTACTTCGGCGAGATGCTCTTCTGGACGGGCATGTTCGTCGGCAGCATCTCGATCTACACCGGTGTACTGCAGTGGATCGTTGCACTCGTTGGCTACATCGGGATCGTCTACGTCATGTTCGGCGGAGCGCGCAGGCTCGAAATTCGCCAGAACAAGTCGTACGGCGACGACCCTGAATACCAACGCTACGTGCGCACGACGCCCATCATGATTCCACTCGTGCCCCTTTACAGCGTTGAAAAGTACACATGGCTCGTCGCCTGATACCCTGTTGTTGAACAGGAGCCCGACCCCTGTTCAAAACGTCCACAGGAAAGCAGAGGCATGCGCACGATAGGCAACATCATCTGAATCGTCTTGGGCAGCCTGGTCACCGCGATCGGCTGGGTGCTGGCAGGAGCCCTGTTCTACGTCACCATCATCGGCATCCCGCTGGGAAGGCAGGCGTTCAAGATGGCTTCCCTCACGTTGACGCCGTTCGGAAAGACGATCGTCTACGGCGGAGGCGTGCCATCGATACTGGCGAACATCGTCTGGGTGATCGTCATCGGGATGTGGGAGGCCGCCATCTACGCCGTTGTGGGCGCGATCTTCTGCGTCACGGTCGTCGGCATCCCCTTCGGCATGCAGTTGTTCAAGATGGCAAAACTGTCGTTGTTCCCTTCGGGGCAACGGTGGAAGGCATAGGATAGTCAGCTGCGGACGGCTGGAAGCCGTTCGTCGTGGGTCGCCGATCGGCTGGCACAAGAAAATTCGCAGGACCGTTTGAGTCCGTTACCATATCAATCACTAACAGCTGGAATTCGACGAAAGGCACCCTCATGGCTAACGGGCAATACCAGCAGAATTCTCCTACGCAGCAGCTGCCTCGGCAAGGACGTCACGCCCAGCAATACCAGCAGAATCAACAGTACCAGCAATACCAGCAGTACCCGATGCGGCAGATGTACGTGCAAAACGACGCCACCACGACAGGCGGGTGGATGCTCACGCTGCTTCTGATGTGCATTCCCATCGTCAACTTCATCCTCCTGCTCGTGTGGGCGTTCGGGTCGGGCACCGAGAAGTCGAAGCAGAACTGGGCGCGCGCCAACCTCATCTGGCTCATCATCGGCCTGGTGGTCATTGCGGTTATCGCAGCCATCGGCATGGCGATGGGCGTCAATTACATGGAGTACCTGGATCGCACAACCGTCTCGTAGCTGAGACCTAGCCCTGCAGGCGGGCGCTCACGTAGTAGGATTCCTCGGGCAAGCCCAGGACGTGGAATGCGTCTCCCAGGGGGCATGCGTAGATGGACCACGAGTACACCTTGCCATCGTGCTCGATCGTGCCGTTCTGGTAGTTGTTGCCCATCGAGTCGACGCCCGATTCTCCCAGCGTGGAGCTCTGCCACCCCTGAGCGTTCATGGCGCCTGAAATGGCGTCCTGGATCGTTGCCGGGCCGAACACGGAATACTTGACCTTGTAGTCCAGCGCCTCTTCGTTGCGCACGGCGGTCAGCCGCCACGACTCGGCCAGGAACATGCCCGCCTCGGTGGGGGCCAGCTGGCTGGGGCCCTGGCGGATGGCTATCTCGGACAGCGCAGGGTCGAGCGACACGGGAACGCGGATGATGTCCAGGTATTCGGCCTCTTCCGTCGACGCGTCGCCGCCGTCCAGGAACACGTAACCCATGTCCTCGAACAGCGTGCGTATCTCTTCCACAGGCGTGTAGCAGAAGTTCAGCAGGATGGGCACCGGGGATTCGGCCGAAGCCATGATGGATTCCTGGACCGCATCGCGCTGGCGCTCGTCGGCGTAGACGATGTTGTCGAGCGCCTGGAAGCCGAAGTACACCCCGATCAAAGCCGCAACAAGACCCAGGCCCGCAATGGGCAGCCAAAGCTTCTTGGGCGTTCCCAACGGGGACAGCAGGGCAGGGGCATCCATGCGGCGGATGGGCCCCTCGATTACGTATCCTTCTTTGCTGCGCTGCATCGCGTCCTTCGTTCTTTGGTCCAGCACCCGAAGTATATCATTGCGCAGTGCGTGGTGGAACTTCCGGCTGGTCAGTCCAAGGGACGGGCTGCGCGCTTTTCACGTGTTCTGGCACATGCCGTGGGCAAGTGCTGTGAAAATGTGTATTTGCGCACACGCCATGTGCTCAATGGTAGTATCTGTGTGCTCCGTGGGGGAGTAGTTGGCAGCCTGTTGCAGGCTGTGGCACGTCAACAATCCCGGTTCGCGCCTGGCGTGCCTTGAATAACGAGACTCATGGTCCAATGCAAGAGCGCATGTGCGCGCGTACACGGAGGCTGTACCTGATGGACCTGTCGATATTCGCTACTGCCGAAGCGTGGATCAGCTTGGTCACGCTGATGTTTCTGGAAATCGTCCTGGGCGTGGACAACATCGTCTTCATCGCCATCACGACCAACCGGCTTCCCGAAGAACAACAGCACATAGGCCGCAAGCTCGGCCTGCTGGGCGCCATGGTGATGCGCATCCTGTTCTTGTGCCTGGCATCGTGGCTCGTGCACATGACCGAGCCCTTGTTCGAAGTGAACACGGGCTTCTACGACCACGGATTCGCCATCCGCGACATCGTGCTCATGCTGGGCGGCCTGTACCTGGTGTACAAGTGCATTGCGGAGCTGCGCGAGATCATGTCGCTTTCCGACGACGAGGGCAGTGCCGAGCTACCCGACGCCCCCACCAAGAAGACGATCGGGCTTCCGCAGGCGATCGGCACGATCATGGTCATGGACATCGTGTTCTCCATCGACTCGGTCATCACCGCCGTCGGGCTGGCGAAGTACCTGATCATCATGATCCTGGCCGTCATGAGCGCCGTCCTGC
>CACXFZ010000167.1 GCA_902767025.1 uncultured Coriobacteriaceae bacterium | reverse complement strand
GTGATGTCCTCGTTCTTGGCAGGAGCGGTGATGAGCACCTTCTTGGCGCCCGACTCGATATGCGCCTTGGCCTTCTCGGCGTCGGTGAACGCGCCCGTCGACTCGATGATCAGGTCGACGCCCAGGTCGCCCCAGGGAAGGTTCGCAGGGTTCCTGTCGGAAAGGTAGGTGATCTCGCGACCGTCGACGATCAGGCTGTTTTCGGTTGCCTCGACGGTGTCGAAGATCCTGTGGTGAACGGAATCGTACTTGAGCAAATGGGCAACGACGGGAATCGCGCCTGTGTCGTTCACGGCCACGACTTCCAGATCGGGATCGTTGACCATGGCACGGAACGCCAATCTTCCGATGCGACCGAAGCCATTAATGCCAATACGCGTCGTCATAACCAAGCCCCTTTCAATCGTTGCATGACGTCTGTACTAGGGTAATCGATATTGCACACCAAATGTCAAACGAGTCCCGTGTACGCATAATAATTTCAGCCGAACAGCCATTATGCGTGGGCATCGCGTATCTCCTGGGCCAGCTGCTCGATGCGCCGGATCCTGTGGTACACGGCGGATTTCGACAACGGCGGGTCGGCGAGCTCGCCCAGTTCCTTGATCGACATGTGCGGGTTGGCGGCGCGCAGAAGCACGAACTGCTGCAGCGCAGGGGAAAGGTCCCCCAGCCTCTGGGCCTCCATGATCGTCTTGATGTCCCTGAGCTGCGAAAGCCCGGCATCGGCCGCCTTGGCCTGGTTGGCGACTTCGGCGTTGACGATGCGGTTCACGTCGTTGCGCATGCTCTTGATGACGCGTTCGTTTTCGATGGCGAGCGCGCACCGGTGGGCACCGGTCAAGGCCAGAAACTCGGTGATTGCCGTGCCGCTTTTCATGTAGACGATGAAGTTGCTCCTGCGCTGCATCATGCGCGCCCCGATGCCGCGCGCTTCGAGCACGTCGACGACGTCGCGCGCCAGTTCTTCGGATTCCACGGTCATCTCGAAGTGGAAGTCGCCCTTGGGGTTGGCGATGAAGCCGCTGCCCAGGAACACCCCGCGCAGGTAGGCGGCCGAACAGCAGCGCTTCTCGATCAGCCGCTTCGCGATGCCGGCGGTGAGCCCGTCGTCGGACAAGATGCCCATGTCGTTCAACGCCTTCACCAGATGGGGCTGCTCGGGGATGCTGACCAGGTAGTTCGGGGTCTTGTGCAGCACGCTGCGCCGCACCGTCGATTCCGTGTCCAGGTTGTAGATGGAATGAGCGAGCCGGATGACCAGGCGCGCGACGTTGGCCGAGTCGGTGACGACGTCGACGCGGCACCTGCCCGAGCCGGACAGGTAGAGCGTTCCCTCTATGCGCACGAGTGCCGACAGCAGCGCCTTGTCGCAATGGGAGCATACGGGAGCGACGTGGCTGAGCTCCTCTTTTACCTCTGCTGTGAACGACATTTCTTCAGCACCTCGGCAAAGGCGGCACGCAACGCCAGCGGGTCGTGCCAGGTCGGCCGCTCGGGGTCTGCCAGGTTGCGGGCGATGACGACCGGGCCGCGCTGCTGTATGCGCTGGGCCGATTCGTAGTTGATCGAAACGGGGCGGATGGCGGCCCGCTTCAGCAACCCGGCGGGAGGCCGCAGCGGCGTGACCGAAGGCGTGTCGATGTCCAGGATCCGGTCGGCCACCTTGCTGCGCTTCAGCGGTTGCGGCGTGTGCACCAGCATGTAGTCGATCAGGCCGCCCATGCCATGGCGGATCAGGGCGTCCAGGTGCTCTTCGGCGGACAGGCCCCAGGTCTCCCCTTGCATGTCGGCGAGCCCGCACACGAACAGCACCTTGCCGCGCGACGACTCTATCGCCTCCAGCACGCCCGGCACCAGCAGGTTGGGGATGATGGACGTGAACAGCGAGCCGGGACCCAGCACGATCAGGTCCGCCTCGCAGATGGCTTTGATGGCAAGGGGGTATGCCCGCGCCTGAGGGCCCTCCTTGATCCACACTTCGTTGAGTGCGGTCTTTGCATGCGAGAGCAGCGCCTGCCCTTCGATGGTCTCGCCGTCGAGCGTGCGCCCGCACAGCGTGATGTTGTCCAGGGTGGACGGGTACACGTGGCCGCGCGCGTCCAACAGGTCCTCGCAGATGCGGATGGCCTCCGGGAACGACTCGGTCGCGTTTTCGAGCGCGGAAAGCATCAAATTGCCCAGGGTGTGGTTGTTGGCGAATTCGAAGCGGTACTTGAACGCGTTGGTCAAAGGCGCGCTGGGATCTGCCGCCAGCGCAACCAAGCACTTGCGCACGTCGCCCGGAGGGGTCACGTGCGCGGCGTTTCGCAGCTGGCCGGTCGAGCCGCCATCGTCTGCCATGGCGACAACCGCCGACGTGGACGCGCCCAACGACAGCAGCGTCTGAATCGACGCGGGCGCGCCGGTGCCGCCGCCGATGACCACGGCCTTCGCCTCCTCGGCGCTGCTGACCACCGGCTCTGAATCCCTGATGGCGCTGAACGCGGCGGTGGCCGAAGGATCGAGTTTGAACGGGCTAGGCATGGGCGCCCTCCCCCTCTTGCGTCGACCGCTCGGCGCGAGACAGGTCGCGGTGCGTCACGTGCACGCGGTAGCCTTCCTTGGCCAGGAAGTCGCCGGTGGCTTCGGCCAGCGTGACGCTGCGGTGCTGGCCGCCGGTGCAACCCACGCCGATGGCTATCTGCTGCTTGCCCTCGGCGACGTAGCCGGGCATGATGCACGACAGAAGGTTCTGCCAGGCGTCCAGGAACTCCTTGGTCTCGGGGCGGTTCATCACGAAATCGCGCACCGGGTCGTCGAGCCCAGTCAGGTGCCGCAGCTCGGGGTCGTAGTAGGGGTTGGGCAAAAACCGCACGTCGATGACGATGTCGGCATCCGTGGCGGCTCCGTGCTTGAACCCGAACGAGTACACGACGATGCCCAAACCGGTCTGCGGCGCCTGCGTGCTGAAGGCGTCGCGCAGCGTCTCCCGCAGCTCGATGGGCTTGATGTGCGTGGTGTCCACGAGCAGGTTGGCAGCTTCGCGCAGCTCGGACAGGAGCTCGCGCTCGCGCGTGATGCCCTGAGCGATGGTCATGTTGTTGCCCAGGCACAGCGGATGGCGGCGCCTGCTGGCCTTGTAGCGCGCCAGCAGGGTCTCGTCGGATGCGTCCAGGAAGATGATGCGGTATTCCACGCCCCGCTGTCCCAGTTCCACGAGCTCGTTGCGCAGCTCGTGCAGGTAGTCGCTGGTGCGCGCGTCGCAAACCACGGCCAGCTTGCGCTGCGGCGCGTTCGTGTTGGGGATGTTGTCCGATTCGACCAGCGAATGCAGCAGCTTGGGCGGCAGGTTGTCGATGCAGAAGTAGTCCAGGTCCTCGAACGTGTGCATCGCTTCCGTGCGCCCGGCACCGCTCATGCCGGTGATCACGACGAGCTCGATGGGCGAGCTCGATGCAGAAGTACCCGTGTTGCTGGAAGCCATATGCCTACACCTGTCCTTGGGATGTGTTCGATCTAGCGTCATTATACTGCCTGAGCACCGCGTACAGCTCCTCTGCGACCTCGGTTGGCACCACGCCTGCATCCTTGATGTCCTGAAGCGTCGCCTCGCGCAGGTGCTTGAAGCTCTTGAAATGCTTCAGCAGCGCCTTCTTGCGCACGGGCCCGATGCCGGCCACGTCGTCGAGCACGCTTGCGGTCATGCCCTTGCCGCGCAGCTCGCGGTGGAACGTGATGGCGAAACGGTGCGCCTCGTCGCGCACATGCTTGACCAGGTACAGCGAGCTCGAGCCGGCGGGAAGCACGACGGGGCCCGAATCCTGCCAGGGCACGAACAGCTCTTCGTCGCGCTTGGCCAAGCCGGCCACCGGGATGTCGATGTCGAGCTCATCGAACATCTTCAGCGCGGCGCTCAGCTGTGGCTTGCCGCCGTCCAGGATGAGCAGGTCGGGGGCGGACCCGAACCGCTCGTCGGCCATGCGCTCGGGGGCGTAGCGCCGTGCGAGGACTTCCTGCATCGAAAGGAAGTCGTTCGCCTCGTCCAGCTGCGCCTTCACCTTGAAACGTCGGTACTGGTTCTTGTCCGGCTTGCCGTTGGTGAACACGACCATCGACGCGACCGTGTACGAGCCATGGATCGTCGAGATGTCGAAGCATTCGATGCGCATCGGGGGCGAAGGCAGCGCAAGGGCGCTTTCGAGCTGCAGCAGGGCGTCGTTGATGCGCGCATCCTCGTAATTGGTGCGCACCTTGTAGCGTGCAAGCGTGTGGCCCGCGTTGACTTCGGCCATCTGCAGCAGCTTGAGCTTCTCGCCGCGGCTGGGGGTGGTGAATCCCACCCGCGCACCGTGCTTGCTGTCGAGCTTGCGCGAAAGCCACTCCTCCATGGCCTCCTCGTCTTCCGGCGCGAGCGCGCAGATGATCTCGCGGGGAATCGACGTCGTCGAGTCGTAGTAGCGCAGCAAAAACGAATGCAGCAGGTCCTGGTCGGGAACGTCCTTGCCCTTATTCAGCACGAATTCGTTGCTGTTCACCACCCTGCCCTCGCGCACCATCAGAACGTGCACGCCGGCGATGGTTTCCTCCCTGTTGAAGCCCAGCACGTCGGCGTTCAGGTTGCGCGACGACACGACATGCTGTCGCATGCTCACCGACTGGATGATCTCGATGCGCGACTTGATGCGGGCGGCGCGCTCGAAGTCCAGGTCCTGCGCCGCCTCCTGCATCTCCTGGGTGAGCTCGTCGACGAATTCGTCCTGGTGGCCTTTCAGGAAGCGCTCGATGCGCGCGACGTTTCGCTTGTACTCCTCCGCCGAGATCGCGCCGCAGCACGCACCCGGGCCGATTCCCACGTGGTAGTCGAAGCAGGCCTTGCCGTTGATGCTCGAGACTTCGTATTCGCACGAGGGGCCCGATGCCTTCGACGAGGCGCCACCCTGCTCCCACGACCGCTTCATCCTGCGCCATTCCGAGCAGGTTGCCGCGCACAAAGGCGCCACCTTGCGCGACACCTCGATGAGCTTGCGCGCCGCCCTGCTGTCGGTGAAGGGCCCGAAGTACGTGGTGCCCTTGCGGAGCTTCTCGCGCGTGTACTTGATGGCGGGAAACGGGTCGGATGTGGTCAGGGCGATGTAGGGGTAGCTCTTGTCGTCCTTGAAGTCGGCGTTGAAGTACGGCGAATGCTCGTCGATCAGGTTCTTTTCGAGCACCAGGCTCTCGTGCTCGCTCTGCGTGACGATGTATTCGAACGAGTCGATGGATTCCACCAGCAGGGGGATCTTCGCTCGCTCGTCCTGCAGGTTCACGTACTGGCGCATCCGCGAGCGCAGCTGTTTGGCCTTGCCCACGTAGATGACCGTGCCCTGCGCGTCCTTCCACAGGTAGACCCCGTGCGTTTCGGGTACTTCGGATACCTGCCTGCGGATGTCGTCGAGCGATGCCATGGGTGCAAGTATAGCGCTTGGATGTTGTTACGATTCTGTTTCTGCATGCGAAGCGGGGTCGCTCACCCTATAATCAGTGAGGTCATGTACGTGAACCTAGAAGGAGAACCCGATGGGATACGTTGAACGAGTCATCGAAGAAGTCAAGCAGAAGAACGCCCACGAGCCCGAGTTCATCCAGGCTGTCACCGAAGTGCTCTCGAGCCTCGAGCCTGCCATCAAGGCACACCCCGAATACGAAGAGGCCGCGCTGCTGGAGCGCATCGTCGAGCCCGAGCGCGTGATCATGTTCCGCGTTCCGTGGGTTGACGACGAGGGCAAGGTCCGGGTCAACCGCGGTTACCGCGTTCAGTTCAACAGCGCCATCGGCCCCTACAAGGGCGGCTTGCGCTTCAACCCCACCGTTTACCTGGGCATGCTCAAGTTCCTGGGCTTTGAGCAGATCTTCAAGAACAGCCTGACCACGCTGCCCATGGGCGGCGGCAAGGGCGGCTCCGACTTCGACCCCAAGGGCAAGTC
>CACXFZ010000166.1 GCA_902767025.1 uncultured Coriobacteriaceae bacterium | reverse complement strand
CTAGATGTCCAGGAAGCGCACGTCCTTGGCGTGCTTCTGGATGTATTCCTTGCGCGGCTCCACCTGGTCGCCCATCAGATCGTTCACGGCGCGCTCGGCGTCGGCGGCATCCTCGATGCTCACCTGCAGCATCACGCGCTTGCTGGGCTCCATCGTGGTTTCCCACAGCTGCTCGGGGTCCATCTCGCCCAGGCCCTTGTAGCGCTGGATCGTGGGCTTCTTGTCCTCGGGGTACTTCTTCATCTCCTCGGCGAGCGCTTCGTCGTTGAAGACGTACTTGATCTTCTTCTTGCCCTTTTCCTTGATGCCGTACAGCGGCGGCTGGGCGATGTAGATGTAGCCGCGCGTGATCAGCTCGGGCATGTAGCGGTAGAAGAACGTGAGCAGCAGGATCTGGATGTGCGCGCCGTCTACATCGGCATCGGTCATGATGATGATGCGGTGGTAGCGCGCCTTTTCGGCGTCGAATTCGGCGCCGATATTGGTGCCGATGGCCGTGATCAGGCTGCTGATGGAATCGCTGGAGTATGCGCGGTCCTCGCGCACCTTTTCGACGTTCAGGATCTTGCCGCGCAGGGGCAGGATGGCCTGGTACTTGCGGTCGCGGGCCTGCTTGGCCGAGCCGCCTGCGCTGTCACCCTCGACGATGAAGATTTCGCACTCGGCGGCGTTCTTCGACGAGCAGTCGGCCAACTTGCCCGGCAGGCTGAAGCTGTCGAGCACGCCCTTGCGGTTGCGGGCCAGGTCGCGGGCCTTGCGGGCGGCCTCGCGGGCCTTGAGCGCCTGGGTTGCCTTGCTGATGATGCGGCCGGCGGGCGTGGGGTTCTCTTCCAGGAACTCTCCCAGGCCTTGAGAGACGGCGCTCGACACCAGGTGGCGCATCTCGGTGTTGCCCAGCTTGGTCTTGGTCTGGCCTTCGAACTGCGGGTCGTGCAGCTTGACGCTGATGATGGCAGCCAAACCCTCGCGGCAGTCGTCGCCGGTGAGGTTGGGGTCCTTTTCCTTCAGCTTGCCCTTGCTGCGCGCGTAGTCGTTGATGCTGCGCGTGACGGCCTGCTTGAAACCCTCCATGTGCGTGCCGCCTTCGATGGTGTTGATGTTGTTCGCGAAGGCGAGCACGAGGTTGGTGGCGTAGCTGGTGGTCCACTGCATCGACACCTCGACGGTGCCCTCGGGACCTTCGGCCTCGAAGTAGATGGGCTTGCTGTTGAGTGTTTCCTTGCCCTGGTTCAGGTACTTCACGAAGTCGACGATGCCGCCGGCGTACTTGAACGTTTCGCCCTTCGGGTTGCCCTCGGCGTCCTTTTCGCGCAGGTCGGTCAGGACGATCTTCAGGTTCTTGTTCAGGAAGGCCATCTCGCGGAAGCGGTTGGCCAGCACGTTGTAGTCGAAGATCGTGGTCTCGGTGAAGATCTCGGCGTCGGGCCAGAAGGTCACCGTGGTGCCGGTCTTCTTGGACGTGCCCACCTTCTTCAGCTTCTCGACCGTCTTGCCGCGCTCGAACGCCATCGCGTAGCGGCTGCCGTCGCGGCAGACCTCCACTTCCTGGCGCGTGGACAGGGCGTTCACGACCGACACGCCCACGCCGTGCAGGCCGCCCGAGACCTTGTAGCCCTCGCCGCCGAACTTGCCGCCGGCGTGAAGGATGGTCAGGACCACCTCGACTGTGGGGATCTTTTCCTTGGGATGCTTGTCCACGGGGATGCCGCGGCCGTTGTCCTTGACGGTGACGGAGTTGTCTTCGTTGATCCAGACCTCGATGGTGTCGCAGAAGCCGGCCAGGGCCTCGTCGACCGAGTTGTCCACCACCTCGTAGACCAGGTGGTGCAGGCCGCGCGGACCGGTGGTGCCGATGTACATGCCGGGACGCTTGCGCACGGGCTCGAGGCCTTCGAGCACCTGAATGTCTTTTCCGTCGTAATGGCTCGGAGTCTTAGTTGCCACCTTGCTGCTCCTTTTGTGTTCCGATTCTTTGACAAGAATTGTGGGCAAGTATGTAGTTGTGGGGATAAAAGCCCTTTTATCTGAGCTTGTTTAGCGTATGCGCTGTGGCTCGCGTTTTCCTCGGTTCCAGTCTACCATATATTGTGGATGAACAAATGAGGTTGTGAAGTTCAAGAAATCGCCTTATTTAAGGGCGCTCTTGGCGCGTTTCACGGCGGATAAAGGCCAAAAATGACAAAACTATTGGCTTTCCGGCCTAATCCACTGTAAATCGGCAATCATCGCTTGGCGAAACGCCCGCTTGAGCTTGGGGTCTTCAATCGCCGCGCAGGCCTTTTCCACGCGCTGCATCTGCTCTGCGGAAAGCTCCTGGATGCTTCCCTTGTCTGCCTGGT
Organism: uncultured Coriobacteriaceae bacterium; assembly: GCA_902767025.1. Classification (GTDB taxonomy): domain Bacteria; phylum Actinomycetota; class Coriobacteriia; order Coriobacteriales; family Eggerthellaceae; genus CACXMZ01. The sequence goes on along the minus strand of CACXFZ010000166.1, from coordinate 1,850 downwards.
CGGAACGCTCTCTGAAGGGGTAGGTCTTCTTGCGTTCGCCGTACGAGATGTGGATTTCGAACTTGTCGATGAGTTCGCCGTATTTGCTGCGGCATTGCATGCTGATGAGCTCGCGGCGGCTGTTGAGTTCTGCGGCGTACAGGCTGTCGTCCACGTACACGTGCATTTCCTTTGCGCCGTCCTTCTCGAAGATGTAGACCGCGTTGGTGTGATCCAGCACGTGCTGTTCCAAGAGTTCCTTCCACAGCGCGCTCACCTTCGCGATCCTTTGAGCACGGCGCAGCTTGTCCAGTTCCAAACCGGTGCTTTCCAGCCCCTGGCTGATCTGTCCGCCGAAGCTATCCATGCACGATCGGTCCTTCGAAGGGCAGGTGGAACACGCACGCCTGATTAAGTTCGTCGCGCGAGAAGTAATGCTCGTGGGCCGTGGTGATGAAGGTCTGGGTGTTGCGGTCGATACACGCCATGAAATATTCGCGCCGGTGCTCGTCGAGCTCGCTCATCACATCGTCGAGCAGAAGCAGCGGCCGGGTGTCCCCTTCCTGTTTCAACACGTCCAGTTCGGCGAGCTTGAACGCCAGCACGACCGAGCGCTGCTGGCCCTGGCTCGCGAATGCCACCGCATCGTGGCGGTCGAGGATAAAGGATACCCTATCGGCATGCGCCCCCGCGACCGCCTTCCTGCGGGCGCGCTCTTCCGGGCGCTTGCGAGCCAGGGCTTGCGACAATTGCTCCTTGAGCTCTTCCTTGTCGCAAGTTTCGGACGTCCAGATGCCCTGCTTGTCCTTGTCCCACGAATACAGGTAGGCAAGATCGACCTCTTCGCTGCCGCCGGAGATGTTTCGGTAGTGTTCCGCGAACGCCGTGCGCATCTTCTGGCACACCAGCTGGCGATGAACCGTGTATTGCGAGCTCACTTTCACCAGCACGTCGTCGATGGTATCGATCAGATGGTCGGGAGCTTCGTCTTTAAGCGCCTGGTTCTTCTGCTTCACCAGGCGCGTGTAGTCGGCCTTAACCTGGGAAAATCCTTTGGACAGCTGCACGCCGATGTCGTCCACCGCCTGCAGACGCAGGGTGTTCGCCCCTTTGGCCAGCGCCAGGTTGTCGGGTGTGAACACGACCGAGGGGAGCAACCCGCGCAGCGCGGCGGCCGTGCGGGTTTTGCCGTTGAGCAGGTAGGAACGCTTCCCACCGTCGATGACCATCTGCTCGTCGATGATGCGCCCGGCCCCTTCGATGCGAGCCCGGACGCATGACGCGGAACACCCCCATCTGACCGCTTCGACAACCTTTGCGGTTCTAAACGACTTGTACGACGTCATCAGTTGGATGGCCTCGATGATGCTCGTCTTGCCCATCGCATTCGGGCCGATGAACAGGTTGAGCATGCCCAGTGCAGGCAGCGTCACCTGTTCGTAGTTGCGGAAGTTCGCGAGTTCGATGCCCGCGAGCTTCAAATCGTCGGATGAGCCCGGCATGTGCGGCAAACGCGCTTACTGTGGGATGCGCACGGGCATGACCAGGTACGTGTACTGCTCGTCGCCCGAGGTCTTGAAGATGCCCGGACGCTGGCTGTTTTCCAATTCCAGGTCGATGGTGCTGCTTTCGGCGGCGCGCAAGCCATCCAGGACGAACGAGAAGTTGAACGCGATTTCGATGTCTTCGCCCGTGATTTCGGCGCCAACCGTGTCGCTCGCGGCACCCACATCGGCGTTTGAAGTGGACACATGCATCGTCTGGGAAGCGATGTTCAGGTCGAATTTCACCGGTGTGGTCTTGTTGCTGAGAAGCGACGTCCTATCGACCGCGTCGATCAGCTTCTTGGTTTCGATTGTCGCCTTCGTAGT
>CACXFZ010000165.1 GCA_902767025.1 uncultured Coriobacteriaceae bacterium | reverse complement strand
GTTGTAGAACCACTTGAACACGTCGGCGTAGTTCAGCGGGCTCACGCGCACCGGGCGGTTCTGGTAGTTGATCTGCGAGTACAGCGGTGAGATTTCGAACTGGCTCACGTAGTCGGGGATCTCGCCCAGCGTGCGGTTGCCCAGCAGCACCGAGCTGTCGCGGTCGATGACGGGGATCGAGTTGTAGTCGACTTCCTGGATGTCGCTCGCGAAGTCGGATTCCTGGATGTTGAGCAGGCTCGAATAGCGCGCCGCGTTGCCCGGCCAGAAGCTCCAACCGGCCACGGCGCCCACCAGGCCCAGCACCGCGATGATCAGCGGGATGTAGCTCAGGCGCTTGAACAGCTTGGACTTCTTCTCGTTCTTCGCACGGCGCTTCGTGCCCACCTTGTAGGCGCGGCTGAATCCCACGAACAGGAAGAACAGCGGAAGCAGGATGAAGGTCGCGCCGAAGGTCCAGCAGTTCTGCGAGTGGATGTTGATGGGCGGATGGAACCACCAGTACAGGAAGGCCACCGCCAAAAGCAACACGATGCCGGCGATGATGAAGGCCTTGCGGCTCCAGTCGGGCATGGCGATGCCGGCCACCGTCACCTGGTCGCCGTCCTTGCCGCCCTTGCCGGTGTCTGCCGTGTCGGCCTTGCCCTTGCGCCGGCGGGCACCCCCGCCGAACCCGAGCATGCCGCCCAGGATGCCCTCCAGGATGTCGGACGGGTCTACGCGCTCGGAGCCCGAACCTGCACCCGCACCGCGCGACCAGTCGGCGTCTTCGCCCACGTGCACGCCGTCGGCCTGCGCCTTGTCCTTGCCGCCCTTGTCCGCCTTGGCACCCTTGTCGGATTTGCCGGACGCGTCCGCCTTGGCCTGGTCCTGGGCGTGTTGGCCCTGCGGCTGCGCGCCGCCTTCCTCGGGCGGGACGAAGCCCACTTGCTTGAAGAAATCGTCCATCTGACCTTGATCCATTACTGCTCCTTGTCAGCCAGCTTCCTGAGCACGTACTGCAAAATGCCGCCGTGGGTGTAGTACTCCCCTTCCGTGGGGGTGTCGATGCGCACGATGGCCTCGAAGTCGATCGGGGTGCCGTCGGGGCGACGGGCGATCACGCCCACCTGCGAGGGAATCGGCAGGCCCATCGAGAAGTCGATCTCGTCGATGTCGAAGACCTCGTTGCCTTCCAGCCCCAGCGTTTCGGCGTTCTGGCCCTCCAGGAACTGCAGAGGCAGCACGCCCATGCCGATGAGGTTCGACCGGTGGATGCGCTCGAAGCTCTCGGCCAGCACCGCGCGCACGCCCAAAAGCGCCGGGCCCTTGGCAGCCCAGTCGCGCGAGCTTCCCGACCCGTACATCTTGCCTGCGATCACCAGCAGCGGGGTGCGCTCCTGCTTGTACCCTATGGCCGCATCGAACAGCAGGCGGTACTCGCCGTCGCGCATGTCCAGCGTCCAGCCGCCCATGCGCTGGCCGGCCAGCAGGTTGTTCAGCTTCACGTTGGCGAAGGTGCCGCGCATCATCACCTCGTGGTTGCCGCGGCGGCTGCCGTACGTGTTGAAGTCCTGCTCGGCCACGTCGCGCTCGAACAGGTAGCCCGCGGCGGCCGAATCGGGGGCGATCGAGCCCGCCGGGGAGATGTGGTCTGTCGTGATGAAGTCGCCCAGGAGCGCGATCACGCGCGCACCCTGGATGGGGGCCGAGGGTTTGGGCTGCCGCTCCATGCCGTTGAAGTAGGGCGCACGGCGCACGTAGGTGGATTCGGGGTCCCACGAGAAGATGACGCTGGGGGCGCTGTCCAGCTCCTGCCAGCGGCTGTCGCCGTCGAGCATGCCCTGCGAACCGTCCCGGTACAGGGACTGGTCCACCACCTGGTCGAGCAGCTGCGCCACTTCCTCGTCGGTCGGCCACAAATCGCGCAGGAAGATCTCGGTGCCGTTCGACAGCTCGACGAGCGGCGTTTCCTCGAAGTCGAAGTCCATCGTGCCCACCAGCGAGTAGGCTATCACATGCGCGGGCGAGGCCAGGTAGTTCTGCCCCACGTCGGGCGAGATGCGCCCTTCGAAGTTGCGGTTTCCCGACAGCACGCTGGCAAGCTCGAGCTCTTCGGCCACCTCGTGCATCTCGGGCAGGATGGGGCCGGAATTGCCGATGCAGCTCATGCAGCCGAACCCGCACGTGGCAAATCCCAGCTTCTCCAGGCTCTCGGTCAGGCCCGCGCGCTCCAACAGCAGTTGCGTGGCGCGGCTGCCCGGCGCCATGACGGTCTTCACCCACGGCTTCGGGGCCAGGCCCATCTCGGCCGCCTTCTTCGCGAGCAGGCCGCACTGCAGCATCATCGCGGGGTCGGTGGCCGTCGTGCAGCTGGTGACCGCCGCGATGGCGATGGCGCCATGCGACAGGTGGTGCAGCTCGCCGTCGATGCTCACGCCCATGATCTTCTTGCCCTTGCCGCGGTCGTTGCGGATCTGGACGAACGACTTGCGCGCGCCCTTGACGTCGAAGCGCTCGTGCGGACGCGACGGGCCCGCCAGGCTGCGCACGACCTTGGACAGGTCGAGTTCGAGCACCTGTGCGTAGGTGCGCTCGGGCTCGTCGGGCTCCATCCACAGACCTTGCGCCTTCGCGTAGGCCTCGACGAGCTGCACGTGCTCCTCGGACCTGCCGGTGACGCGCAGGTAGTCCAGCGTTTCTGTGTCAACCGGGAACAGCGTGCACGTGCAGCCGTACTCCGGGGTCATGTTCGAGATGCATGCGCGCTGCGTGGCCGTCAGGCTGGCAACGCCCGGCCCGAAGCACTCCACGTAGTTGCCCACCACACCCGTCGAGCGCAGCAGCTCTGCGAAGGTGAGCGCCACGTCCATCGCGCTCACGCCATCCTGCAGCTCGCCGGTCAGGCGCACGCCCACGGCCTTGGGAACCAGCGTGGTGATGGGCTGGCCCAGCGAGGCAGCCTCGGCTTCGATGCCGCCCACGCCGTAGCCCAGGATACCCAGGCCGCCGATGGTGGTGGTATGGCTGTCGGTGCCCACGACCGTGTCGAAGTAGGCAACCGGGGCGCCCGCCGACGCGTCGTCTTTCGACAGGACGACCGACGAGAACACCTCCATGTTCAGCTGATGGCAGATGCCCGCGCCCGGCGGCACGATGCGCACGTTGTCAAACGACTTCTGCGCCCATTTCAGGAAGCTGTAGCGCTCGCGGTTGCGCTCGAATTCGAGTTTCATGTTCGCTTCGAGGGCACCGGGGCAGCCGAACTCGTCTGCAATCACGGAATGGTCGATGACCAGGTCGCAAGGCACCTGCGGGTTGACGCGCGCGGGGTCGCCGCCGATGGCCACGCTCGCCTCGCGCATCACGGCGAAGTCGACGAACACGGGCACGCCGGTGAAGTCCTGAAACAGCACGCGCGCAGGGCTGAACTCGACCTCTTCGGTGCTGGCCTGCCCTTCCAGGCCGGCATCGACCACGCGGCGCGCGAACGCCTGGGCCACGTCGGCATCGGCGGTGTTGCGCAGCACGTTTTCGAGCAGGATGGCAAGCGAGCGCGGCAGCTTGCCGGCTCCCTCGACCTGATCGATGGGATAGTACGTGTACGCACCGCTGGCTGTTTGCAGTTCCTTGGTTTCGACGACGTGCGACATGGCATCTCCTCCAACCGGGTTTCAACGCTCCTGCATAGTATCTCACAGGGGCCGCGGCTCGCGGACAAGAGGCGACAAATGGTTACGACGCAACACGCCGTTCTTCGGATTTCGAACAGGGGCCCCTGTTCAAGAAAGGTCGCAGTTTATTTGCAGTTGTTGACGATCTGGGCGGCGCGCGTCTTCAGGACGCCCTTGCCGTTGGTGGCGTCGAACTTCATGCGGGCCGACAGTTCCTGCTTGACCGTGGGGGCCAGCTTGCCTTCGGAAAAGCCGATGACGGCGGCGAGCATCTCCTGGAACTCCAGGTCGCCGTGGTAGCACTGGATGCCCTCGTCGACCAGCGGCCAGACCTTTTCGGAGCGGTTTTCCGTCGTGGCGCCGAAACGGCACAGGAACCGCATCGCGGACAGGCGCACCGGGCCGTTGTCCTCGTCGAACAGCGCCGATTCGGCGCCCGGCAGGGCCTTTTCGCACGAGCGCGTGTCGACGGCCACGATTTCGGTGAGCGCGTCCAGGCACTCCCAGCGCGTTTGGGCTTCGGGGCGGTCGAGCGCGTCAATCAGCGCGTCCACGTGGATGGCGGCGCGCTCGGGATTGGCCTTGGCGATCAGGCTCATCGCGGCGGCGGACACCTGGCGGCGCCGGCGCGAAGCCCCCGACAGGGCATCGGCGATCTTCTTCAGCTCGTCCTTGCGGCGCAACCCCAGCTCGGCAAGCTCTTCGGGAGTTTGC
>CACXFZ010000164.1 GCA_902767025.1 uncultured Coriobacteriaceae bacterium | reverse complement strand
TCATCCAGGCAGCGTGGAGTGCGAAGACTTTAAACGCCTCACAATCAGGTTGAGGCAGATTCGCTTCGAGAGCCTGTGTTTCGCCAACTACGCAGAACAGCTAACGGGGGTTGCAAATTGGTGTAGCTCCATCCAGCGCCACAAGGTTACCGGTCGCAGGGGTTCCAGCTCTTGGAGCGCGGAGCAGCGTTGAAAGGAGCTTTCCATGGCAGACGAAAAACCAACGAGCAAGGTGGCGAATACGCGAGAAGGCAAACTGGCAGTGTTCTGGTACACGGGGGAGCCGGGCAACGAGTTCATTGGGCCTGCGGCAACCCTGCGCGACCCGGCCGTCGCCGAATCGCGCGAAGGCAGGTGCCTCGAGCTGCCGTATGCCCATGCAGAGATTTGGGACCAGTACAACGAAATGGGACCGCATGTGGGGTATCGGACCTACCCGCGTGGTCGCATCGTGTTCAAGGTGATGATCCACAAGTTCGTGGTGCAGGCTGATGGGCGCATCGTGGAAGACGCGGAGGTCCGCCAGAAGCTGTTGGAGCACTACCAGCTGCCGCCCACTACCATCTTCGAGGTAGATGCGTGCGAGACGATGCCATGACGGGCGCGGAATGCGGCAGCTATACTATGCATGATTTTCGGTGAGCTCTGTTCAGATGAGCATGGCAGACGGCGTCTCATCACGGAAGCTGTCAGCGCGCTCGCCACAACGATCTATCGTGCCGCGGGCTTCATCAGGGCTTCGGATGAGGTGGCACGTGCCGGTCGTTAGCTCTGTTGACGCGAAAGGAGCCCAGGCATCATGAACTCACATCCGGCAAACATCAGCATCGTCCAGCAGGACATCGTCGAGATGAATGTAGACGCCATCGTGAACGCCGCCAACGAAGGGCTGCGCGCGGGCAGCGGGGTGTGCGGTGCCATCTTTGCGGCGGCGGGACGCAGCCAGCTGCAGGCAGCATGCGACCAGATTGGCCATTGCCCCACGGGCAGCGCGGTGATCACGCCGGGGTTCGACCTGCCGGCCGCCCACGTGATCCACGCCGTCGGGCCCATCTGGCGCGGGGGTGGCAACAACGAAGAGACGCTGCTTGCAAGCTGCTATACCACCGCCCTCGACCTGGCGATGGAGCACCGCTTGCGCAGCATCGCGTTCCCGCTCATCTCGTCGGGGATCTTCGGCTACCCGAAGCAAGAAGCATGGCGCGTGGCGCTGGGAGCCTGCCGGGCGAAGCTTGCTGCGCACCCTGACTACGTGCTGGAGGTGCGCTTCTGCGTGCTGAGCGAAGACGCCCTGGAGATGGGGCAGAGGATTCTGGAAGAGACGGCAACGCAGGCAGCCGACGGTAGAGCCGGCTCCTCGCCTGCCTGTTAGCATTGGGGGTTCGACGATGGGCGATCATCCGCAAGCTGCAACATTCGATGCGTCAGGCAGCGGCAACGGGTCCGAGCAGGTTCTGGGCGCGCTGGTGGGCGATGTCGTGGGAAGCACGTACGAGTTCTCCAACGTCAAGACGCAGGATTTCCCGCTCTTCCCGGCAGGGTCGTGCTTCACCGACGACTCGGTGATGACGCTCGCGGTCGCCCAGGCGCTGATGGACGCCCTGCACCATCGCCAGCCGATCAGCACGGCACTGGTCGCCCGCATGCAAGAGCTCGGCAACCGCCATCCCGGCGCCGGCTACGGCGGTCGTTTCAGCGCGTGGTTGGGCGCGGCCATTCCCGAGCCTTACGAAAGCTGGGGCAACGGATCGGCCATGCGCGTCTCGCCGGTGGGCTGGGCGACGAACTCGCTGGAGGCGGCGGAGTTGCTGGCCGCCGAGACGGCGAAGGTCACGCACAACCACGAAGAGGGCATCCGCGGTGCCCAAGCGGTGGCGGGATGCATCGTGCTGGCACGGCAGGGGGCGTCCAACGACCAGATCCGCACCTACATGCACGGCCGCATGGGCTACGACCTCGACTTCACGCTCGACCAGATCCGTCCCACGTACACTTTCGATGTCAGCTGCCAGGGCAGCGTGCCCCAGGCCGTGGTGGCCTTCCTCGAGGGCGCCCACTTCGAAGACGTCGTGCGCAAGGCCGTCTCGATCGGCGGCGACAGCGACACCATCGCGGCGATTGCGGCCTCGATCGCGCATGCCCGGTTCGGCGTGCCCGAGTTGCTGGCCCGTTCGGTGCGCGCCTTTCTCTCGCCCGACCTGCTCGCCGTCAACGACGGGTTCTGCGCGGCCTTCCACGTCGACTAGCGGTCTGTGGGAAAGCGCCGGCAGTCCGCTATCATATGCGCATGCTGAAGGCGAAGAACAGATATCTGACCCTGCTCGCATCCGCGGGATGCCTGAGCGTGTCCGGCTCCATCTACATCTGGAGCATCTTCAACCTGCCGCTGATAGAGGCCCATGGCTGGAGCGCGGCCAGCGTGTCGTTCACCTATTCGCTGTTCCTGGTGGTCTCGTCGGTGTCGTTCTTCGCCGCGGGGGTCCTGCAGCGCCGCATCCCGACCGCGCCGCTGATGCTCGCCGCCGGTGTCATGTTCGCGGCAGGATGGTTCATCGCCGGGTCTGCCCAGTCGGTTGCCATGCTCTACTTCGGGTTCGGCGTCGTCGCGGGCATCGCCGACGGCTTCGTGTACAACACGGCCCTCAACACCGCGCAGGCGTGGTTTCCCGACCGTCGGGGGTTCGCGAGCGGGGTGTGCGTGGGCGCGATCGGGGCCATCCCCATCGTGTTCGCGCCGTTGGGAAACATCCTCATCGAGCATTTCGACGTGGGCACGGCGTTTCATGTGTGCGCGCTGCTGTTCCTGGCCATCTTCGTTGTGTGCGGTCCGTGGCTGCGCCTTCCCGAGGAGGGATGGAAGCCCCAAGGATGGGACATGCCAGAAGGGGTCGAAGCGCAAGGCGCCACTGATGTCCCTCTGCGCGACGCGGTGCGCAGCCCGCTGCTGTGGCTGATGTGGGCGCTCATGTTCCCCGCGACGATGGCGGGGCTCACCCTGTCGGCGCACACGTCCAACATCGGCCAGCACATCGTGGGGATGACGGCTTCGCAGGGAGCCCTGCAGGTGGCCGTGCTTGCCGTGGCGAGCTTTGTGGGCAGGCTGGGATTCGGGACGCTGTCGGACCGTGTCGGACGCTGCCCCACGTTCGCCATCATGCTGGTGCTCACGGCGATTGACCTGGTGTTATTCCGCTACGTTGACAGCTTCGCGACGTTCAGCGCCGCCCTGTGCGTGAGCGGTGCGTGCTTCGGCGGGGTCATGGCGGTGATGCCGGCCCTGTGCGCAGATGTCTTCGGGACCAAGTACTTCAGCCAGAACTACGCGGTGGTCTATTCGGGGTACACCTTCGCTTCGCTGGTGGGACCCAATGTGGCGGTGGCGCTGCACGGGCATACCGGATCGTACGACATGGCTTTTCTGATGCTTGCCGTGGTCGCGCTCTACGGGCTGGTGTTGACGCTCATCGTGCAGCGCAAGGTCCGCCGGGCGAGCGCCGGCTAGCTGCCGACTCCGATTTCGCGCCCTGCCGGCGCATCCAGTCCCGTCGTCTGCGCGGTTCGGCGGACCGGGTGGAACACGCGCGGGTTGGTGCTTCTACTTGTAAGTGCCATGTGCAGGTGTTATATAGTATGACTATCTTTAAACGTCTTCCCACCTTAAGGAGGAACCGCACATGGTGAAGACCACTGCCAAGAAGCCTGCCACCAAGGCTG
>CACXFZ010000163.1 GCA_902767025.1 uncultured Coriobacteriaceae bacterium | reverse complement strand
ACCGCGAAAGCGGCTTAACAGTGGGACGCCACCCGGCCCTCCTTGACCACCTGGCGCGCACGGCCAAGTGCCAACGAGCCGTCGGGCACGTCTTCGGTGATGACGGATCCCGCGCCGATGAGCACGTCGGATCCGATGTTGACGGGCGCGACCATCATCGTGTCGCTTCCCACGAACGTGTTGTCGCCGATGGTGGTCTGCCACTTCTTCGCACCATCGTAGTTGCAGGTGATCGAGCCGGCGCCCACGTTCACGCCCGCACCCATCTGCGTGTCGCCGATGTAGCTGAGGTGCGGCACCTTCGAGCCGGGGCCGATGGTCGACTTCTTGATCTCGACATGCGTGCCGGCCTTCGCGCCCTCCATCAGGTGGGCGTCCGGACGCAGGTAGGCGCGCGGGCCGCACGTGCAGCCGTCGTCGATGCGCGCTTGGACCGCCACCGTCTCGTCGATGACGCAGTCGTTCCCCACCACCGTGTCGGTCAGGCGCGTGTTCGGGCCCACGATGGAGCCCTCCCCGATGCTGGTGGTGCCATTGAGCATGGTCATCGGCAGGATCTGCGTATCGGGACCGATGCTCACGTCGGCGCCGATCCAGACGGTGTCGGGATCGATGATGGTCACGCCTGCGAGCATGTGGCGCTCGTTGATGCGGTGCTGCATGATCTTGGTGGCCTCGGCCAGCTGCACGCGCGTGTTCACGCCCAGGCACTCGCGCGGGTCCTGAGCCTTGCAGCCCACGGCGGCGCGGTTGTTCTTGCGCGCGATCTCGATGACGTCGGTCAGGTAGAACTCGCCGTTTGCGTTGTCGTCGGACACCTGCTCGAGCGCCTGGAACAGCAGCTCGGCGTCGAAGCAGTAGAAGCCCGCGTTGCATTCGGTGACGGCCAGCTGCTCGGGCGAGCAGTCCTTCTGCTCGACGATGCGCTCGACCAGCCCGTCGGCGCCGCGGATGACGCGGCCGTAGCCGGTGGGGTCTTCCAAATCCATCGTCATGATGGCAACGCCGGCATCGTTCGCCTCGCGCTCGGCGATCAGCGACGTGAGGATTTCGGGCGTGACCAGCGGGCAGTCCCCGTTGAGCACGAGCAGCGAGCCCGTCGCCCCCTGCAGCTCCTGCGTGCACGATGCCACGGCATCCGCAGTGCCCCGCTGCTCTTCCTGGACGACGACCGTGGTGTCTTCGCCGACCAGCGGCTCGACCTGGTCGCGGCCATGTCCCACCACCGTGACGATCTTGTCGGCGCCGGCGGCGCGGGCGGACTCGATGACCCAGCGCACGAGCGGGCGGCCCAGGACTTCGTGGACCACCTTGGCCTTCGACGACTTCATACGCGTTCCCTGCCCTGCTGCCATGATGATTGCCGTAGTACCCATTCCTACCTCCTTGCGCAGAGCCTCTTGCCCTGCCTACTCGCCCGCAAGCGCCAGGCACAGCGCGTCGAGCAATGTGATCGCATAATGTTGTGCCGACCTGCCTTCGCCGGCGTCTTCCCACTGCCTGCTCGGCAGAATCACGGTAATGCGCGGCGGCACCAGCGACGCGGCCGCGATGGCCGTGCGCAACCGGAGCGCCAACGTCGACTCGTCGCAGAATGCCACGTGGGGAACGCGGTCCATCTGCCCCTGGTCGCCCTCCACCACGATGTGGACCAGCAGCATGCGCTCGTCGGGCGCCACCAGCAGCGACTCGGCGCTCAGGATCTTCGACGCGGGGTTGGTGGCCAAGGCCACGTTGGAAATGCGCGCCGCCACGGAGCGGGTGAACGAGTCGGTGCCGAACAGGCACAGCGGATGATGCTCGAGCACGTCGGCGGCACGGGCGAAGCCCATGTTCATGCGCGCATGCGTGCCCGGCTTGCCCTGCCAGGAATGGCGCAGGTTCTTGATCGCCTGATAGGTGAACGCACCCGCGATGCCGTCGGTGGGCAGGCCCATGTCGGTCTGGAAGCGGCGCAGCGAGGTTTCGGTGTGCGCGCCGAAGATGCCGTCGGTCACGCACGCGAAGCCCAGGGCGTCCAGCGCCTTCTGCAGCTCCATGAAGTCGTTGCCGTGGAAGTACGGCATGCGCAGGTACAGCGTGCGATCGCCCAGGCGGTACGACGCGTCGAGCAGCGCCGCCCAGAGCCGGTCGTCGACCGAGTCCTGGACCGCGATGCCCTGCGCCTCGCAGAACGCCCCCACGGCATCGGCCGTCGTCTGGTCGAATTCGCCCGTGATGGCGTCCTCGGGCAGAAAGCCGAGCGCGGCGAGCTTCTGCTGGATGTCCTCGACAGCAGCGCCGGTGTCGTGTATGCGTATGGTTTCCATATGCGCAATAGTAGCAGATTCGCACCCGCGAACGCCGACATGGCGCAACCCTCACCGAGCCTGCAGAGTTCCCGGTCCGCGCAGGCGCCGCAGCGCACGTCCGGCCCCGCCCTGCAGGGCCCGATCGCGCTAGAGGCTGGCGACCGGGAAGTCCTCGAAGCCGTTGCCGGTGATCAGGACGGTGGCCTCAATGTGATCGAGGTCGTCGGGGGCGCAGTCGACGGCAGCCTCGAGCTTGAACACGTTGGGGTCGTTGGCGTAGGTGACCTTGCTCATCGGCATCGTGCGCTCTTCGCCGGTGCGCGTGTCCTTGACCGCGAGCTTCGCCCCCATCACCGCCTCGGGAGCGAGCACGTTGTCGAAGTACACGCCGTACTCGATGCGCGAACCTGCGGGCTTGGCCTCGAGCTCGACCTGTTTGCGCACCTGCTCCAGCTTGGCTTCGGAGATGGCCACATCCAGGTAGCGCGACAGGAAGGAAGAAGGCCGGTTGAGCTCGCGCGTGCACGTGCGCATCCCATGGCGCTCGACCAGCGTTTCCTCGTCGGCGTAGAGGTTGGTGCCCAGCCCCAGGCGGTTGCCGGGAATCGTCGCCCCCAGCGCCGCAAGCGTGGTGGGGAACAAGTCGAGCGTCGAGGCCTCGCGCACCTTGTCCGCAGCGGGCTGCGCGCTGCCGTTGACGATTGCAACGTAGGCCTTGCGCTGGTAGTCGCCGGGAACCTGGGCGCAGAAGTCGGTGTCCATCGTGGTATGGTCGCCGGCGATCACGATGACGGTGTCCGCTGCGAAATCCTGCTCGCCGACCCAGGCCACGAACTGCGAGATCTGGCGGCTCGCGCACGCGTAGACGTTCGCGTACTGGTTGTCGCCGAACTCGTCGCCGCACAGATCGCAGACGTACCCGTCCTCGAAATGCGTGTCAACGGTGAGCATCGTCAGGTTGAACGGCTTGTCCTGTGCCGCCAGCTCGGTCAGCGTATCCCGCGCCCAGGAGAAGAGCTTCTCGTCCTCGATTCCCCAGAACACCCGGTAGTCGCGCGGCACCACGCCGGTGGTGCGGGCCGTCTCGTAATCGAGGATCGTGTAGCCGCCGTGCTCGGTGAAGTACAGGTCGCGCCCTCCGAACTTCGCGTCGGAGCCCAGCATGAGCACCTGCTCGTATCCTTGGTCTGCCAGCACGTCGCCCAGCGTGGTGATGCCGGGAAAGAACGACGACGCGTCCTCCATCGCATTGCCGCCCATCGGCAGCTTCAGCGGCAAGCCGCTCGTCTGCGCGAACATGCCGCCCATCGTCCATTGGGTGCCCGGCAGCGCAACGGCGCCGTTGATGGCGCTGCCCCCGCCGTTGAAGCATTCGTTGTCCAGGGCAAGCTGGGTGAGCTCGGGGATGACGTTGCGCTCGAAGGCGCCGCCGCTTTTCTTGTCGGCGAAGGTGGTCTCCATCGATTCGGCGAAGATGTAGATCAGGTTCTTCTTCTGCTGCGGGAAGGAAATCTGGACGCTAGGCGCATCGACGAAGTTCTCCTCGACGAAGTCCGCCCGCTCGGTTCCCATCACGCTGTCGGCCACGTAGTCGAACAGGCCCATGCGCGCGTCCATGTCGTTGAGCGCCCAGCCGAGCGCGCCCAGCGACAGCGCACACACCGCAGCAAGCGCCGCATAGTAGGCCCTGCCCTTCGTGCGCAGCTTGAACAGCACGAAGAACACGACGGCCAGCACCAGCAGGATGGGTATGCCGTAGAACAGCGCGTAGTCCGCGATCATCGACGTGTTGGTGCCTTCCAGCGACACGTTCAGGTGGTAGAAGACCTCGTCGACGGACAGCGACTCCCAGGTGCGGAACAGCCAGATCTCGGTGAACAGGCCCACCACCGACACCACGGCCAGCACCCCGACCACGCCGGTCAGGATGGCCGTGCCCACCCCATGGCGCCTGGGCGCCTCGGTTGTCTGTTCGGCGTTATCGGTCATCCGACGCTTTCCCCTTGCGAGCAGGGCCCAGGTGGGTGCGCTCGAATTCCTTCACCTTCTCGGAAAGCGCGACGAGCTCGTCGTGGCTGAGCTCGGGCAGGTGCTCCAACTGGTCGATGAACTCTGCCACGCTCGCATCGCGGCGGGCGTGCATGCGCTCGGAGCAGTAGCTCACCACCGCGCCCGTGACCAGCGCCAGGAAGATCACCGAGTACACCGACAGCATGACGGAGAGCAGGCGCCCCGGCAGCGACGTGCATGTGAAGTCGCCGAACCCGATGGTGGTCGCCACCTGGAACATCAGCCAGGCGGCGTTCTCGAAACCGCCCACGTCGGGCTCGTTGGCCGCCACCACGAGCGAGGCGATCAGGAACAGCACCGCGAACACGATGGCCCACCGCACCAGGCCGGCGGCCTTGATCACCGGGCCGATGGCCCTGAAGCGCAAACCGTTATCGTTGCGAGACATCTTCGTCCTCCTTCGCTCGCTGCAACGCAGCGGGTATCGGCAGCGACGCGCCGGCAAGGGCCGCCAGGCCGCACCACAGGATGCTTTCGACCGGGAAGCACAGGAGCACCACGGCGATGGTGAGCAGGGGCTTGCGCACCACGCCGGCCAGAAAACCCGACACGGTCACGGTCACCATCAGCACAGGGTCGGCCCCCGTGAGCATCGACAACCCGTAGCCGCACGCGGCACCCGCGAAGATGCTGGGGCAGAAGTTGCCGCCCATCCATCCGAGGTTGATGCACAGAGGCGTGGCGCATGCCTTCAGCACGCCCGTGGCCATCAGGGCCACGGCCGTCCATGCCGACCACGTCTCCATCAGCATGTGGGACTGCTCCTCGCCCGAAAACAGCACGTAGGGAAACGCGATGGCGAGCGCTCCCAGAACCACGCCCGCCGCCACGGGCTTGGCCACATCGCCCCACGCGAAGCCATCGAGCAGGCCCGCCGCATGCTGCGAGAGCGTGCTTGATGCATGGTAGGCCAGCGTGAGCACGTAGGCCAGGACCAGCGCCGGCAGGGCCCAGACAAAGTCGGTTCCCTGTGCCGCAACGGCCCCGAAGTGCGGAAAGCCCGACGACACGCCGAAGATGCCCGAGAACAGCTTGATGCCCGCGAACGCGCCGAACGCGGCCGCCGTGTACAGGACGATCTTGGTGGAGCGGCGCATCGTGTAGTCGTCCACGCTCGGCTCGGCAAGCGCGTCTCCGGCATGCTGCGGCGAGCTTTCGGCCCCCGCCACCACGCCGGCAAGCGGCGTGCCGAAGACGGCCGACAGGCTCGCGGCGATGGTCACATCGGCCACGGCGGCCTCGCGCAAACCCGCTGCCTTCAGCTTGTCGCGGATCCAGCAGCACCCCGACGTGATCAGGCCGGTCAGGCCCGCTTCGAATCCCACCGACCCGCCGAAGACCAGCGGCAGCAGGAAGCTCACGGTGCCCTTCGCGGCTCCCACATGGTAGCTGCCGGTGGCCCTGAACGTGGACATCACCTGCTCGAGCGATGCGACCTTGCTGCCCGACAGGCGGGTCCACAGCCCGATGACCACACCGCCAAGCGTGCATACGAGCAGGGGGAATGCGCTGATCTGCCCGCCGTCCACGTAGCCCGACCACAGCGCGGTGGTCAGCCACCCCGACAGGTTCATCACCAGGAACACCAGAAAGCCCACGGCGAACCCGGTCGCGAGCGCCAGCAGCACCATCAGCGTGGTCACCGTGGCGAAGTCGGCCGGCCCTTCGAACGCGCGGCCCGCATCCCTGATGTAAGGACGCTCGTCGGCGGGCCTGCCAGCCCGCTTGTGTGGTTTCGGGACGTTCATCCGCGCGATTCCTTCAACATGAACAGGGTCACAATAGCTTCGTTCGTCTTGTCCAAGCCACGCTATAATTGTTGGTCGTGTTGCAACCCAAGTATAAAGGAAAGCCCATGCAAATCACTCCGCAAGAGATAGCCGAAACGCTGGCGATGGTGAGCCAGCAGCACCTGGACATCCGCACGATCACCCTGGGGCTGAACCTGCGCAGTTGCACCGATTCAAGCGTGCAGAGCATGGCGCGCAAGGTCTACGACCGCATGACCACCGCCGCCGAGCAGCTGGTGCCCGTGGCCGAACAGCTCGAGCGCGAGTTCGGCATCCCCATCGTGAACAAGCGCATCTCCGTCACGCCCATCGCCGAAATCAGCGGCGCCGTGCAGGAGGAAGACCTCTCGCCCCTGGCCCAGGCCATGGACCGCGCCGGCGAGCAGGTGGGCGTGGACTTCGTCGGCGGCTTTTCCGCGCTGGTGCAGAAGGGCGCGTCGAAATCCGACATCAAGCTGATGAACTCGATCCCGCAGGCGCTGGCCGACACCGGACGCGTGTGCAGCTCGGTCAACGTGGCCAGCACGCGCGCCGGCATCAACATGGACGCCGTGTGGAAGATGAGCAACGTCATCATGGACACCGCCCGCGCCACCGCCGACAGGGACTGCATCGGCGCCGCCAAGCTCGTGGTGTTCGCGAACGCCGTGGAGGACAACCCGTTCATGGCAGGCGCGTTCCACGGCTCGGGCGAGGCCGACGCCGTCATCAACGTGGGCGTGTCGGGCCCGGGCGTGGTGCGCAACGTGCTGGCGAACATGCCCCAGGACGCGGATTTGACCAGCGTCGCCGAAGCCATCAAGGCGACCGCGTTCAAGATCACGCGCGCCGGCGAGCTGATGGCGCGCGAGGCCAGCAAGCGGCTGGGCGTGGCCCAGGGCATCCTGGACCTGTCCCTGGCTCCCACCCCCGCCGAAGGCGACAGCGTGGCCGAAATCCTCGAAGCCATCGGCGTGGGCACCTGCGGAGGTCCCGGGACCACGGCTGCCCTCGCCCTGCTCAACGACGCGGTGAAGAAGGGCGGCGTGATGGCATCGAGCAGCGTCGGCGGCCTGTCGGGCGCGTTCATCCCCGTGTCGGAGGACGCCGGCATGATCCGCGCAGCCGAGGCTGGGGCGCTCACGCTCGAGAAGCTCGAGGCGATGACCTGCGTGTGCAGCGTGGGGCTGGACATGATCGCCATCCCGGGAGACACCACGCCCGAGACGATCTTCGGCATCATCGCAGACGAGTGCGCCATCGGCGTCATCAACACCAAAACCACGGCCGTGCGCATCATTCCCGCCATCGGCAAGCAGGCGGGAGACCGCCTGGACTTCGGCGGGCTGCTGGGCTATGCGCCTGTCATGCCCGTCAACGCGAACGCCGGTTGCGTGCTGGCCCATCGCGGTGGGCGATTCCCCGCCCCCATCAACAGCTTGAAGAACTAGAATAGAAGCCAGCCAAACGTTAGGAGTGCTCAATGAACATCGGCATCGTGTTTCTGATTGAATTCGTGGCGGCCACCATCGCCGTGTGCGCAACCGCAGCCTACTTCGACAAGCAGTTCGACGCACGCGAGGCCGAGCAGGGCGCCCACGCCGCCTAAACCGCACCGCATATCACGCATGCACAGCGCCCGTGCGGGCGTCTTGCCCGAACACGGCGCATACGAAATACTCCACGTTTCCCCGCTTCTTGCCCACGATGGGCGATTCGCAGCTGCCCGTGACCGAAAACCCCTGCGACGCGAGCGCCTGCGAGACTTCCTCGACCGTGCGCGCACGCACAGCCGGGTCGTCGACGTAGCCGCCGTTCGCTTCGCCCGGGTTGCTCTCGAACTGCGGCTTCACCAATGCGAGCAGCATGCTGCCTTCCCGGCACAGCCGCGCGAAGGTGGGCGCCAGCTGGGCCAGGCCGATGAAGCTCAGGTCCGCCACCAGCACATCGAACGGGGCCCCCAGGCTGGCGGGCTCTGCCGTGCGGATGTTGGTGCGCTCGAACACGGTCGTGCGCTCGTCGCTTCGCACCTTCCACGCCAGCTGGCCGTAACCGACATCGACGCAGGCCACGCTGCCCGCCCCCGCCTGCAGCAGGCAATCGGAAAAGCCGCCGGTGGAACAACCGATGTCGATGCAGTGCATGCCGCGCACGTCGATGGAAAAGGCGTCCAGCGCGCCCTGCAGTTTTTCCCCACCCCGGGACACGAACCGCTGCGCACCCTTCACGCTCACGGCGGCATCGGGCGCCACCAGCATCGCGGCATGGGTGGCGTACTCGTCTTGCACCTTCACGTCGCGTGCGAGCACCAAGCGCAGTGCCTCGTCCTTGTCGGACGCCAGGCCGCGCTGCACCATCAGCGTGTCCAGGCGGACCTTGCTCATGCGGGAATGCTTCCCGTCTCCAGGATCGTCAGGAACGCCTGCTCGTCGAGCACCGGCACGCCCAGCGACTCGGCCTTGTCGCGCTTCGAGCCGGCCGCCTCGCCCGCAATGACGTAGGAGGTCTTGCCCGACACGCTGCCCGACACCTTCGCACCCAGGGCCTTCAGGCGCTGACCCGCCTCTTCGCGCGTCATGCCCGACTGCACCAGGCTGCCGGTGAGCACGAAGGTGAGCCCTGCAAGGGTCTGCTCCTGGGTCGGCGCAACCTGCTCTTCGACCATGGTCACGCCCGCGCGTTCGAGCCGCTCGATCACGGCGATGTTGTCGGGGGTGTCCAGGAACTGGCGCACGCTGCGCGCGATGACCTCCCCGATGCCGTCCACGCCGGCCAGGTCTTCCTCCTGCGCCTGGCGCAGCTTTTCCATCGACGGGAACGCTTGGGCGATCTGCTCGGCCGTGGTCTTGCCCACGTGGCGCATGCCCAACCCGAACAGCACGCGTGCGAACCCGCGCGATTTGCTTTCCTCGATCTGCTCGACCAGCTTCTTGGCAACCACGCCGCCCAGGTGGATGGCCTCGCCGTCCTTGTTCGTGCGGCCCATGTCCAGCGTCGCCAGGTCGTGCTCGTCGAGGTTGTAGAAGTCTGCCACATCGGTCACGCGCTGCGCGTCCAGCAGCCGTCCCACGACCTCCTCGCCCAGCCCCTCGATGTCCATCGCGCCGCGGCTGGCCCAATGGACGAGACGCTCGTGTGCCTGGGCGGGGCAGTCGATCGACACGCAGCGGTAGGCCGCCTCTCCCTCTTCGCGCACCACGCGGCTTCCGCAGCTGGGGCACGTCTGGGGCATCTGCCACACGCGCGCGTCGGCCGGACGCAGGCTTTCCACCGCGCCCAGCACTTCGGGGATCACATCGCCCGCCTTGCGCACGATCACGGTGTCGCCGATGCGCACGTCCTTGCGCTGCACTTCGTCTTCGTTGTGCAGCGTCGCGCGCGCCACCACCGAGCCGGCAACGCGCACCGGTTCGAGTTCGGCCACCGGCGTGAGCGCGCCCGTGCGGCCCACCTGCACGGTGATGTCCAGCAGGCGCGTGGTCTTTTCCTCGGGCGGGAACTTGTAGGCGATCGCCCAGCGGGGTGCGCGTGCCGTGAAGCCCATCGCATCCTGCAAGGCGAAGTCGTTCACCTTCACGACCACGCCGTCGATCTCGTACGGCAACCTGTCGCGCGCCTCGAGCGCGCGCTCACAGAACGCCCGCACCTCGTCGCGCGATTCGCACAGGGCAACGTCGGGGTTGACGTGGAACCCGGCCTCGCGTATCCACGCAAGCAGCTCGTACTGGCCGGTGGCCCGCACGTCGTCGTTGGATGCGATGGCGTAGATGAACGTCGACAGGTCGCGATGCGCCGTGATGGCCGCGTCCTTCTGGCGCAGGCTTCCCGCGGCCGCGTTGCGCGGGTTCGCAAACGTCTGCCTGCCTTGGCTCTCGGCGGCTTCGTTGAGCTTCTCGAAGCTGCTCTTGGGCATGTAGACCTCGCCGCGCACCTCGACCGAATCGCCGGGACGCACCTGCCCCGCCACGCCTTCGTCGCGCAGGACCAGCGGCACGTCCTTGATGGTGCGGATGTTCGCGGTCACGTCCTCGCCCGTGGTGCCGTCCCCGCGCGTCGCGGCGCGCAGCAGGCGCCCATCCTGGTACGTGAGCGCGATGCCGCTGCCGTCGATCTTCAACTCGCAGCACAGTGCCACGTCGCGGCCCAATGCCTGGAAGGTGCGCTCCATCCAGGCGTCGAGCTCGTCGAGATCCATCGCGTTGTCGAGCGAGTACATGCGCTGGGCGTGTTCGACGGCCGAGAACTGCTCGCCCACGTATCCGCCCACGCGCTGTGTGGGCGATGCGGGGTCGAAGAATTCCGGGTTGGCCTCCTCGAGCTCGCGCAGCTCGCGCATCAGCGAGTCGAAGGCGGCATCGGAGATCTCGGGCTTGTCTTCGGCATAGTACAGGTAGGTGTGGTGGCGGATTTCCGCACGCAGTGCCTCGATGCGCGCACCCACGTCGGATGCGGCGTCGTCGAAGAGGCTGGGGGTGTCGGATGTGTTGGTAGGCATGATGCTCCTTGGCTAGATGCGCGGCACCGACGATGCATGCCGGCCCTGGCCGGCCTGGCCGCCTGCCGGCTCGCTCCCCTGCCCTTGGGCGGGAGGTTCGGACGCCGTTTGAGGCTGGGCGTCGGGCTGCTGTTTGGGCCTGCGATCGGCTTCCGTGGCCTGGATGGCGTGCGGCAGGTAGTCGACGACGTCTTCGGCGCACACGGATATGACCCCGAGGTCGCGCGCAGCCAGGTTGCCGGCGCGCGCATGCAACGTGGCACCCAGCACGCAGGCGTCGAGCGGCCCCACGCCCTGGGCGAGCAGACCGCCGATCACGCCTGCGAGCACGTCGCCGGTGCCCGCCTTGGACAGCACGGCCGTGCCCTCGGTCATGCAGAACGTCTCGTCGCCCGTGCTGATGTAGGTGTCGGGGCCTTTCAGCACCGCGATGGCGCCGTAGGCGCGCGACAGGTTGTAGGCAAGGTGCTCGGGGTCGTCGGTGCGCACGCCGAACACCGAAGCCAGCGTGTTCGCCTCGCCGCGATGCGGCGTGATGATGGTCGTGCGTCCCTGGGCGTAGCGCTTCGAGCACAGGTCGCGGATCTTGCGCGCCGAAAGCATGCGCAGCGCACCGCCGTCGACGACGATGGGGCCCTGGGCGGCCTTGAGCAGCTGGCGGGTGACACCCGTGATGTAAGGGTCTTCCACGTCGAAGCCGCACCCCACCACGTAGGCATGGGGCTGGCCGGGATGGTACTTCAGATCGGCTTCGGCAGACCAGTCGTTCCAACCCTTGACCACGAACGACGCCCGGTACTGCTGCACCAGCGGAACGATGGGATCGTCCACGTACACTTCGGTGTAGCCCGCGCCCGCCTTCTGGCTGGCCATGCCGGCCAGGCACGCCGCGCCGGGATAGGCGGTGCTGCCCACCACCAGCGTGCATGTGCCGCGGGAGTACTTGTAGGCGTTGGGCGCGGGATAAGGGAGCAGTTCGGCAAGGTAGCCGTTCGTGTACTGGCGCATGGTTACTCCTGGTCGGTGGCGGCGTCGGGCGTTGGTTCGGCCTCCGGAAGCTCGATGCGCAGGGGCTCTTGGGCGTCAGCCTGGTCGCCGTCGGCCGCTTGCACAGGCTGGACCTGGCCTTCGGTGGCGGGAAGCTCGTCGAGCATCGCGCGCGCATCCTTGAACTGCTGCGCCAGCTCGGCCATCGGGTCGACGCGCTCCTCGACGACCTTTTCGCTTCCGCGCGTCAGGGCCATCGCGCAGGCAACCGCATCGGAATGCGTGTACGACAGCGATATCGGGATCTCCTTCACGCCCAGCTTCTGGGCCGCTTCGAAAGCCTTGCGGTGCAGCGCCACCACGGGACGGCCGTTGGCGTTGCGGCGAACTTCGACGTCCTGGGGGGCGATGCCTGCCGAAAAACCGGTTCCCAGCGCCTTGAGCACCGCCTCCTTCGCGGCGAAGCGCATGGCGTAGTGCACGGCCGGCTTGGCCATCTTGTCGCAGTAGGCGCGCTCCTCTTCGGAGTACACGCGCTCGCGGAAACGCGGCGTGCGTCCCAGGACCTTCGCCATGCGCTCGATTTCGACGATGTCCACGCCCAGGCCCACGCCGCCTTCCAGCGGCACGAGGCCCGCCTCGCCCTTCATCTTGTCAGCCTCGCGCTCGGTGCGCGCGGCAAAGGCGGCTGCGAGCGCGTCGGCGGCCGCGGCCTTCTCTTCTGCGGCGGCAGCGCGTTCTTCGGCAGCAGCGGCCTTCTCTTCTGGCGTGGGTTCGGTGTTGAGTTGCTCGTCGGACATCAAACTACCTTGTCTGTAAGGGGATCTTCCAACCTCATATTAGCGCAACGGGCGAACGGCGCGCCCGTCTCGTCGGAAAAGCAGATTCCCATTTTTTGAACAGAGGCCAGACCCCTGTTCAAAATCGCAAAAGCGCCCCGGTTTCCCGGGGCGCTTGCATGGTATGGCGGACGCCGGCAATCGGCGCACTAGCTGTTCTTGGACTCCTGGTATTCCTGGACCAGCCTCTGCTGGACGTCGGCCGGAGCCTGCTCGTAGCCGTTCAGCTCGTAGGTGTACGAACCGTTGCCGCGCGTCATCGAACGCAGGTCGCGGGTGTAGTTCACGATCTCGGCGTAAGGCACGCGCACGACGATGACCGTCTCGCCCGCTTCGCCCGACTCCGAGCCCATGATGCGGCCGCGGCGCGTGGGCAGGTCGCCCATGACGGCGCCGGCGAACTCCTCGGTCACGCTCACGCGCATGTCGGCCATGGGCTCCAGGATCACCGGCTCGGCGTTCTCGCATGCAGCGCGGAAGCCGATGCGCGCGGCGGTCTTGAAGGCCATTTCGTTCGAGTCGACCGAATGGTAGCTGCCGTCGAAGCAGGTGCACTTCAGGTCGACCATCGGATAGCCGGCCAGGAAGCCCTCGGCCATGGCGTCCTGCACGCCCTTGTCCACGGCGGGGATCAGACCACCGGGGATGGCACCGCCCTTGATCTCGTCGATGAACTCGTAGCCCGCATCGGGAGCGTTGGGCTCCAGGCGCAGGTAGCAGTCGCCGAACTGGCCCGAACCGCCGGTCTGCTTCTTGTGGCGACCCTGGGCCTCGGCCGTCTTGCGGATGGTCTCGCGATAGGGGATGCGCACGGGAACCTGCTCTACCTCAACACCCGTGGACTCCTTCAGGCGGTTGAGCAGCGTGT
>CACXFZ010000162.1 GCA_902767025.1 uncultured Coriobacteriaceae bacterium | reverse complement strand
GAGATCGAGCATCCGGGCTTGGGCGAAGGCGGGCGCTACCATGTGCGCGCCACCGAAAACCCCCTGCCCGACGACCAGATGCTCACCTTTGCGCTTGCCGGCAACCAGAACAGCGGCAAGACCACACTGTTCAACCAGCTCACCGGCTCGAACCAGCACGTGGGCAACTTCCCCGGCGTGACCGTCGACACCAAAGACGGCGCCATCAGGAACCACGGCAACACCTGCGTGGTCGACCTGCCGGGCATCTACTCGATGTCGCCCTACAGCAACGACGAGCTCGTGTCGCGCGAGTTCATCCTGGACCAGAAGCCCACCGGCATCATCAACGTGGTGGACGCCACGAACATCGAACGCAACCTGTATTTGACGATGCAGCTGATGGAGCTGGACGTCCCGTTGGTCGTCGCACTGAACATGATGGACGAAGTCCAGGGGAGCGGCGGCGTGGTGCGCATCAACGAGATGGAGGCGATGCTGGGCGTGCCCGTGGTGCCCATTTCGGCCGTGCACAACGAAGGCGTCGACGAGCTGGTGGAGCATGCCATCCACAACGCCCACTTCCAGGAACGCCCCGGGCGTCTGGACTTCTGCGGTGCCGAGGACCATGGCGGCGCCGTCCACCGCTGCCTGCACAGCATCATGCACCTGATCGACGACCATGCGGCCAAGGCAGGCGTGCCGCTGCGCTTCGCGGCAACCAAGCTCGCCGAAGGGGACGAGCGGGTCGCCCAGGCCCTGGCGCTCGACGAAAACGAGCTGGAGGCGATCGAGCACATCGTGGTGCAGATGGAGCACGAGCGCGGACTGGACCGGTCTGCCGCCATCGCCGACATGCGCTACTCGTTCATCGAGAAGATCGTGGGCGCCTGCGTGGTCAAGCCGTCCACCGACCCCAAGCGCATGCGCAGCGCCGCCGTCGACCGCGTGCTGACGGGGCGATGGAGCGCGATCCCGATGTTCTTCGCGATCATGTTCTCCATCTTCCTGCTCACCTTCAACGTGATCGGGCCCTTCTTCCAGGACCTGCTTCAAGCCGGCTTGGACGCGGTGTCGCAAGGCGCATCCAACTCCTTCGAGGCGAACGGCGCAAACCCGGTTCTGCAGTCGTTTGTCGTGGACGGCGTGATCAACGGCGTGGGAACCGTGTTGCTGTTCCTGCCCATCATCATCACGATGTTCTTCTTCCTGTCGCTGCTCGAAGACACCGGCTACATGGCGCGCATCGCGTTCATCATGGACCGGCTGCTGCGCCGCATCGGGTTGTCAGGCCGCAGCATCGTGCCCATGCTGATGGGGTTCGGCTGCACCGTCCCCGCCATCATGGCCACGCGCACGCTGCCGTCGGAGCGCGACCGCAAGCTCACGATACTGCTCACCCCGTTCATGAGCTGCGCCACCAAGCTCACCATCTACGGGTTCATCGCCACGATCTTCTTCCCCCGCACGGCCGGGTTCGTGATGATCGGGCTGTACCTGCTCGGCATCGTCGCCGGCATCGCCACCGGGTTCGCGTCGCACCGCATCGCCTTCAAGGGCGAGGCCGTGCCCTTCGTCCTGGAGCTTCCGCCCTATCGCATGCCGGGGCTCCATTCGGTGGGCCGCCTGGTGTGGGACAAGTCGAAGGACTTCATGAAGCGCGCCTTCACGATCATCTTCCTGGCAACCATCGTGGTGTGGTTCCTGCAGTGGTTCACGCCCACTTTGAGCTTCACCGACAACCCCGAGGAAAGCATCCTGGCGCTGGTGTCGGGATGGGTTGCCCCGGTGTTCGCACCCCTGGGCCTGGGAGACTGGCGCTTCTCCACGGCGCTCATCACGGGTTTCATGGCCAAGGAGACCGTGGTGACCACCCTGCTGGTGCTGTTCGGAAGCGGCGAGGCGCTGCTCGGCGCCATCACGCCCAGCGCTGCGGCCGCGTTTTTGGTGTTCTGCCTGCTCTACACCCCCTGCGTGGCGGCCATCGCCACCGTCAAACGCGAGTTGGGGCGCACCTGGGCCTTGGGCGTCGTGGTCTTCCAATGCGTCATCGCATGGATCTTCGCCTTCGCCGTGCGCCTGATCTGCCTGGCGGCAGGGCTCGCCTAGCCCTTCGGCCGCGCTGAACCGAAACCGCAAAAACGGGCACGGATATCCCGTGCCCGTCGTCGCATCCGAATGATGTGGGATTGCTAGGCGGCCTGCGAGCTGGCCGAAGACGGATCCTGCCCGCCCTGCTCCGTTTCAGCCGAACTCTGCGCCGCGCTCGAAGAGGCGGACGACGAGCCTTCGCTGGCCGACGAAGCAGGCGAAGACGGGGCAGTCCCCGAGCCCTTCTGGAACACCATCTTGTTTTCCTGGTTGTCCATCTCGAGCTTGTCGCCGACGATCCTCATCCCCACTTCCTCGCCATCGAAGACGATGGTGGCCGTCGTTGCGTCCTTGGGCGTCCACTGCCCCTGGCTCTCCTCGCCGAACAGCGACAGCGTGGCGACGCCGTTGCTGGCCAAGTCGAGGCTGATGGTCAAACCGGAGTCGGCCATCATCTGGACCGTTTCGGCATCGGTGCCGTTTTCGCCCTCCATCTCGTAGAGGTCCCACGACCCCGAGAAGTTGTCCTGTGCCGACCCTGCAGCGCCTGCGCATCCGCCCAGCGCCAAACACATCAACGTCGCAATCAGCGCGACGAGTGCAACCTTTGCCTTGCCCATGGGATCTCCTTCGTCCATACAGCACGATTCCGCCCCATGATAGCATGCGTCGCGACGCCGGACGCGCATGCTGTATGCCCTATACTGAACGGTAAACCACCTGCGGACAAAGGACATCCATGCGCATCATCGAATTGGGAATCACCGGCATACGCACCCCGCAAAACGCCTTCGGGGCGCTGCCCATACAACGCGTGAGCGACCAGGAGGCCGTCGCCTTGCTGCAGCGCGCCTTCGAGGGCGGCATGCGCTACTTCGACACCGCACGTTCGTACAGCGACAGCGAGCACAAGCTGGGGCTCGCCTTCGCTGGCATGCGCGAGCGCGTGTTCATCGCCAGCAAGACGATGGCCGCCACGCCCGAGGACTTCTGGCGCGACCTGCGCACGTCGCTGCAGGAGCTGGACACCTCCTACATCGACGTCTACCAGTTCCACATGATGAAGCAATGCTGGCGTCCGGGCGATGGCACGGGCATGTACGAATGCATGATGCAGGCCAAGGGGCAAGGACTGATCCGTCACATCGGCGCCACGGCGCACCTGCTTTCGGTGGCCTTCGAGATCGCCGAGTCGGGGTTGTACGAAACGCTCCAGTTCCCCTTCAGCTACCTGTCGGGCCCCGAAGAAGAGCGCCTGGTGAACCTGTGCGCGGACAGGGGCGTGGGCTTCGTGTGCATGAAGGGGATGGCAGGCGGGCTGATCACGCGCTCCGATGCCGCCATGGCCTTCATGGACCAGTACCCCCAGGTGCCCCCGATCTGGGGCATCCAGCGCCCATCGGAGCTCGAGGAATGGCTGTCGTGCATGGACGGCGCACCCGAGTTCGACGAGGAAATCCGCGCCTTCGTCGAACGCGAGCGCACCG
>CACXFZ010000161.1 GCA_902767025.1 uncultured Coriobacteriaceae bacterium | reverse complement strand
GCAGGGCGTCTCCGTCGTTCACGTGGGGCATCAGCACGATCTGGGCGTGCAATTCGATTCCCGCTTCCAGAAGCTGCTCGGCGACGTCCAGGCCGTGCTGCGCGCGCGGGCCGATGATCTGCTCGCGCAGCTGCGGGTCGCTGGCATGCAGCGAAAACCTCAGCGGGGACAGGTGCTGCTCGATTATGCGGTCCACATGCTCTTGCTCCAGGTTGGTGAAGGTGACGAAGTTTCCCTGCGTGAAGCTGAGCCTGAAGTCGTCGTCGCGCTCCACCAGGGTCTTCCTGCTGCCCTTCGGCACCATGCGCATGAAGCAGAACGTGCAGCGGTTCCTGCACAGCATCGTGCCGTCGAAGAGCACGTCGGAGAACTCGATACCCCATTCTTCGTCAAGATCGCGCTCGAGCAGGACAAGTTCTTCGCTTCCATCGGCGTGCGCGATGGAAAGCTCTATCTGGTCGTCGTAGGTAAGCCAGCGCCAATCGATAACGTCATGCACCACCTGGCCATCTACGCCAAGGACCTGGTCGCCCCCGCGGATGCCCGCCCGGTCGGCGACGCTGCCAGGAACTACCTGGGATACGGTTGCCCGAGGTTTATCCGTAGACATGCACGGCTTAAATGAAACCGGCTGGGTCGACGGCCACGCCATTGAATTCGAGCTGGAAGTGCAGGTGCGCACCGAACGATTGGCCCGTGTTGCCCACGGCGCCGATGTTCTGGCCGCGCTCGACTTGCTGTCCCACGCGCACGTACACGCGCGAGGAGTGCATGTACTTGGTGACCATGCCGTTGCCGTGCGAGATGACGATCCAGTTGCCGGCGCCGCCGTTGTACCCGCCATCGTAGGTGGCGTAGACGACGATGCCGCTTTCGGCTGCGTAGTACGGCGTTCCCTCGGCAGCAGCGATGTCAAGGCCCTGGTGGAAGGACCCGCCGTTGAAGTCACGCCAACCGAAACCGCTGGAATACGGATAGCCCGGCAGCGGATGGTTCAGGCTGCCACCGGTGGCCCCGATGCCCGATGTGGGCGTGGCGGAGCCGGCGAAGACGCCCGCGTAGTTGGCGGCCATCGCCTCTGCGGCTGCGGCAGCCTGGCGGGCGGCCTCTGCCTGCAGTTCCTCTTGCGCCTGAAGCAGGGCAACTTCCTCGGTGACCTTCTTGAGCTCTTCTTCAAGCGATGCCTTGGTGGCTTCGATGCGCTGCTTGGCTTCGTCGGCCGAGGCAACCTGCTCGTCGGCGCGCTTGCTTTCCTGCTCGTAGATGTCGCGGGCCTTCTGCTCGGCCTCGCGCGCTTCCTTGCTCTGCTCGACCAGGTTTGCACCCTGGCCCGTGATCGCGGAAATGGCATCCCAGGACGTCAGGAAGTCCTCGAACGTGGATGCGCCCAGGATGACTTCGATGAACGAAGCAGAGCCGCCCGTCTTGTACATGTTGGTCGCGCATTCAGACAAGCGCTCTTGAAGATCCTTGATTTCCTCGGTCTTCTTCTCGACGTTCTTTTCGGCTTCGTCGCGCTTGGCGACCGCGTCGTCGCGCTGTGCCGTCGCTTCCTCGAGCTGCTGGTTGGCTTCGTTGAGGTTGGTCTGCAAAACGTCGATTTCCTGCATGATGCTGTCGGCTTCGGCCTGCTTTTCGGCCGAGGTGACGGCGAAGGCCGTGGTGGGCATCATGCAAAGCAGGATGAGTGCCAGAAGGGCAACGCCTGCGATGGTGGTGCGTTTCGCTGCTGCAAACAGGTTGGGCATGTCATCTCCTAGCCTTGCAAGCGGAACGGGTACGTTTGATCGGGAATGCGTCCGCGTGCAAGTTTTCGTCCGGGAAAATGCTAGCAGAACGCCCGTGGGCGAACAGAATCATCACCAACAGCGCAAACAATCTTCAACGGCCGCAATTTGGTCTTCCGGCGTGGACGCTCCCGCGGTTACTCCGACGGTTTTCACGCCTGTGAACTGGGATTCCTCCAAATCCGCCGCCGATTCGACCAGGATCGAGCGCGGTGCGGCCTCGGTGCAGATGTCGTGGAGCCGGCGTGTGTTCGAGGAGTTCCTGCCACCTATCACCACCATGCAATCTACACGTCTGGAAAGCTCGCGGGCCGCATCTTGGCGTGCCCTGGTGGCATCGCAGACGGTGCACACCGCCTGGACGTCGAGTCCCCTGCCCTCGAGCTTTTCGACGACGTCGTCGTAGATGTTTCGAGGCAGCGTGGTCTGTGCCACCACGCCCACGGGTCCTGCAAGGTCGTCGGGGAGTTCTTGCGCATCGGAAACGACAAGGCATGTGCCACCTGCATCCTTGCACCAGGCGCAGAGGCCCTCCACTTCGGGGTGGTCCGCCTCCCCTGCCACGACGACGGTCCTGCCCTGGCTGGCCAGCTTGCCGGAAGCCTTCTGGGCCCTGAGCACATGCGGGCAGGTGGCGTCTACGACCACCTCGCAGCGTTGTTCGAGTGCGCGCTTCACCTCCGGCGTGACGCCGTGGCTGCGGATGAGCGCGACGTCCTGCTCGACTTCATCGGGCGTTGCTGCAACATGCAGGCCCTTGGCCTCGAGCTCGTCCACCACGATGGGGTTGTGGATGAGCGGGCCAAGCGATGCCAGGGACTCGTGTTCCTCGACCGCAGCGTAGGCAAGGTCCAAAGCCCGCTGAACGCCGTAACACGCACCTGCGCTGTCGGCCCGCAGGACCTTCATCGGACGGCGCCTTCCAGCACGTGGCCGTAATGTTCGGCCCTGATCTTGTCGGCCACCTCCGCGTAGTCGGGACACTCGGGGAACAGTTCTTTCATGTCAACCTGCGTGGCGTCGATGCGCTGCGAGAGAGCGAAGCACTCGCGCATGGCGAACCACGTGCAAGCCTCGAGGCGATGGTCTTTGGGAAGCTCGTCGAACCAGGCCAGCTCGACCGGGTGCCCGAAGTCCACCGACACACGCGGGAACCGCACGCCCCTGCCCTTCTGCTTGATGTTCTCAGCCTCGCGCACGGTTGCCGGAAGCATCGGCACCTTGCCCATCTTGGCGATCATCGCGGCACCGGCGTGCAGCGTGGGCTCCTTGCTTCCCTTGCCCCTGCGGGTGCCCTCGGGGAAGATCCCCACGACCTCCTTGCGCTTGAGCATCTTGGCGGCGCGCTTCACCGCGGTCAGGTCCGCCGTGTCGCGCTTGATGGGAAACGCGCCCACACGGGCCAGGATGAACCCGGCCACACCCGCACCGGCCTCGAACAGGGAATCGCGCGCAATGAAGCGGATCCACTGGTCGGGATGGCAGGTGCAGTACAAAAACACGACATCCAGGTAGGACGTGTGGTTGGAAACGAGCACCACCCCGCTCTTGCCCTTGAACGCGCGCAGGCGCTCCAGGTGGTCGACGGTGTAGCGGAACAGCAGCTTCGTCGTGCCTTGGAAGAGGCCGTAGAGAACCGACCCCAGCCAGCGGGGCACGTGTTCTTGCTCGCCGTTGTCGCCTATGGGCAGGTCGAAGAGCTCGTCTTGGGTACGGACAAGCCCCACAGCTAGGCGTCCATCCGCTCGTTCGCCAGCTGGCAGATGCGGTCGATCACGTCTTCGATGTAGGTGCTAGTCGAATCGATGCTCACGCTGTCTTCCGCAGGCTTGAGCGGAGAATCGCTGCGAGAGGAATCGACCTTGTCGCGCCTGATGATGTCAGCGAGCACTTCGTCGTAGTCTATCGAGCCCAGACCGCGATCGGCGTTCTGGCGCACACGGCGATGGGCGCGCTCTTCGGGACTGGCCGTCAGGAACACCTTCACTTCGGCCTGCGGGAACACCACTGTGCCGATGTCGCGTCCCTCGACCACGTAATTGCCCGTCTCGCCGATCCTGCGCTGCTGGTCGACAAGCGCACGGCGCACCAGGGGTTCGGCGGAAACGGGGCTAACGGCCTTGTCGATCTCTGCGGTGCGGATGGCGTCGGTGACGTCGATGGACGAGATGTACACCTTGCGTGGGAGCACTTCACCGGGCTCGATGCCGAACTCGATCGGGCATTCGCGCGCTATGCGTCCCAGGTTCTCGGAATCTTCGAAAGAAACGCCTTCGTCTATGGCCTTCCAGGCGATGCTGCGGTACATGGCCCCCGTGTCCAGGCACGAGAACCCCAGCTGCTTGGCAACCGCCTTGGCTACCGTCGATTTCCCTGCGCCCGAAGGCCCGTCAATGGCAATGATCATCGCATGAGCCTTTCGAACGTGCTCAGGAACTCGGGGTAGCTCACCTTGACCGAGTCGAAGTTGGAAACCGTCACCGAAGTGTTCAGGCACAGGCCGGCAAGCGCCCACGTCATGGCCATGCGGTGGTCCTTGCACGAATCGAGCACCAGGCCCTCGGGGATCTGCAGGCCGGGCTGGCCTTCGACGAACAGGTCGTCGCCGTTCATCCAGGCTTCGACGCCCAGGATGCCCAGGCCCTCGATGATGGCATCGATGCGGTCGGTTTCCTTCATGCGCAGCTCGGTGACGCCCCTGAACACCGTGATGCCGCTTGCCGTTGCCGCAACCAGCGACAGCACGGGAACCTCGTCGACGATGCTGGGAATCTTGTCCGCGGGGATCTCGCACCCGCGCAGCTGCTCGGTGTAGCAACCCGAGATGATGCCGTAGGGCTCCTTGCCCGACGAGCCGATATGGGTGATGGAAACGTCGGCGCCCATGCGCTCGAGGGTCCTGGTGAACCCGATGCGCGCCGTGTTCAGGCTGACGTTTTCAACCTGGATGGCGCTGCCTTCCTTGATCATCGCCGCGCAGATCAAAAACGCCGCAGACGACGGGTCGCCCGGAACGCTGATCTCGCTTGCCTTCAGCGTGAAGGGGCCCGTCACCGAAGCGGTGCGTTCGGCGGCGGTGGTGGAAACACCGAATTCGGGGAGCATCAGCTCGGTGTGGTTGCGCGACGGGGACGGCTCGTTGAGCGTGGTCACGCCGTTGGCGCCCAGGCCCGCCAGCAGAACGGCGGTCTTGAGCTGGGCAGACGACATCGGCGCATCGTATTTGATGGCCTTCAGGTCGGTGTCGCCCGTTTCGGTGATCGGCAGGGTTTCGGCACCTGCAGGGTCGAAGTGCACACCCATCTTCATCAACGGTGCCGTGATGCGCCTCATCGGGCGCTTGCGCAGCGAATCGTCGCCGGTTATCTGCACCTCGATCGGCCACGGGGCCAGAGCACCCATCAGCAGGCGTGCCGTGGTGCCGGAGTTGCCGCAGTCGATCGGGACGTCGGGCTGCTTGGGGCCCTTGGAGCCCCATCCGGTGATGCCGCCTGACAGGCTGCCGTCGACCTGGACTTCCAGGTTCACCTCGGCGCCCAGAAGCTGCACCGCCTTGATGGTGGAGCGCACGTCTTCGGATTCGAGCACGCCCGACAGGCGGGATGTGCCTTCTGCCATCGCGGAAAACAGCACCGCGCGATGGGAAATCGACTTGTCACCAGGCACTTTCGTAGCGCCCACGAGCGGATGCTCGAGCGGGTTGATGACAACCGAGTTGGTATCTTGTGCCGACATGCGTGCCACTCCTTTGCAGTTGTTGCGTTCGCCCATACGTTGCTCTTTCGTTGTACTTGTATTCTAGCATTGATTATATGCCCCACGGCGCGGTTCGGCGGCCTGGATTCGCCCGATGCAGCCTGGCATCTGGATCCGACAGGGAACGTTTGGCTCTTGATCAGCCGGTATGCGCACGCAACGCCGCGAGCTCGTCTTCCTCGAGCAGGCGCCACGATCCGGCATCGAGGCCTTCCAGCTTGATGGGGCCGAAGCTCAGGCGGGTCAGGGTTTTCACGGGATGGCCGATAGCCTGGCACATGCGGCGCACCTGGCGGTTCCTGCCTTCGTGAATGGATATGCGCAGCACCGACGATGCACGGCCGGCGGAAACGAGCTGGACCTGGGCGGGGGCTGCAGGGCCGTCGTCGAGCTCGATACCCCCTTCGAGTGCCTGGACCTGTCCGGGCAGCACATGACCTTCGACGCAGGCTTCGTAGCACTTCCACACCAGTTTGCTGGGATGGAGCAGGTTGTGGCCCAGCTCTCCGTCGGTCGAGAACAGCAGCACGCCCGACGTGTCCTTGTCGAGCCTGCCGATCGGGTACAGGCCAGGATGCTGGTCGACGGGAACGAGCTCGGCAACGCAGGGCCTTCCCTGCGGGTCGCTCATCGTGGTCAAATAGCCCACCGGCTTGTTCAGGACCAGGGTGACCGGGGTTCCGGACGCCTCCACGACGATGCCGTCCACTTCTACGACGTCCACGCGCGGATCCACCTTCGAGCCCAGCTCGGTTACGACGACGCCGTTCACCCGCACGCGGCCCGCCGTCATCAGGTTCTCGGAACCCCTGCGCGAGGCCACGCCGGCACGTGCCAGGAACTTCTGCAGGCGAAGCGGCACGATGCGTTCGGTGTGCTCGGATTCGTCAGTCATCCAGGTCTTCGAATTCCAGGTCGTCGAAGTCGATCTTCTCGACCGCGCCCGCTGCTGCGGCCAGCGCGTTGTTCATCATCGTGTTCATGGCCTCGTCGAGCCTGCCCTTGTCGTCGATGCTGAACTCCTCGCGCTGCTCGTTGCCGAAGTCGATGCTCTCCTGCTCCAGGGCCACGCTGCGCGTCGCGCTCAGACGCTGGGTGATGAACGTGCGCGTTTCCTCGTCCGGTGCGAATGTGGCGATGTCGGGCAGGTCGTCGAGCGAGCGCAGACCGAACTTCTCCAGGAACTTCTTGGTGGTGGCAAGCAGGATGGGGTTGCCGGGCGATTCCTCGACGCCGGCCTCGCGTATCAGGCCCTTTTCCAGCAGGGAGCCGATCGAGCTGTCGGAGTTGACGCCGCGCACTTCGGCGATGCCCGAGCGCGTGACGGGCTGGGCGTAGGCGATGATGGCGAGCACCTCGAGCGCCGCCTGCGACAGGCGCCTGGTGTCCCACGACATCACGTAGTTCTCGAGCAGTTCGTGGTACTTCGGATGCGTGCACAGCCTCCAGCCGCCCGCGACCTCGCGCAGCTGGATGCCCCGATCGGCATCGGAGAGCTGTGCGGCCAGGTCCTTGCAGGCAGTGCGCACTTCGGCGACGTTGCATTGGAGCATCTCGGCCAGCTGCTCGGTGGGCACCGGCTCGTCGGTCACGAAGAGCATGGCTTCGATCGCCTGCGGCAGCTGCTCTGCTTCGATTCCCTGGAACATCTATTCCTCCATCCCGTAATCGAGCTCGTCGTCGTCCAGGAACAGTTCCCCGCTCCCCTCGACGAACTCGACTTCGATATCCGAAAACGGCTCGGGCTGGCGCGCGTGCACCATGCCGCGCTTGTACAGCTCGAGCACCGCCAGGAACGTGACGACGATCAAGGCGGGCTGCGTAGCCCCTTCGATCAACTCGCTGAAATTGACCTTCTTGTCGGTCTTGATGCGCGCATGGATCGAGCGGATGTGGTCTTCGACCGGTATCGGTTTGGCGGCGATATGCGAGCTCTCGAGCAGGAAGGGGTCCCTGCGGGCCAGCGCCGTCGCGCAGATGCGGGCGATTTCGTCGAGCGTCACGCCCTCCAGGTAGTCGGGCATCAGCGTCAGCAGGCTGGGGTCGGGTGCGGCGGTGCGCATGTGCAGCCGCCCTTCAGACTCGCCGCGCCTCATCAGCGAGGCGGCCGCGTTCTTGAACTGCTTGTAGGTGAGCAGCCTCTGCACCAGCAGGTCGCGTGCCTCGTTCGGTTCGAGCTGGTCGATGTCCGCGATGGTGTCGTCCTGC
Source organism: uncultured Coriobacteriaceae bacterium (assembly GCA_902767025.1). Taxonomy (GTDB): domain Bacteria; phylum Actinomycetota; class Coriobacteriia; order Coriobacteriales; family Eggerthellaceae; genus CACXMZ01. The sequence goes on along the minus strand of CACXFZ010000161.1, from coordinate 5,140 downwards.
GGTGCCGGGATCAGGCTTGCGGCCTTGATTTCCAGCAAGGTCGAGGCCACCAGCAGAAAGTCGCTTGCAACGTCCAGGTCGACGAGCTGCATGCGCGACACTTCTTCGAGGTACTGGTCGGCGATTTCGGTGATCGAGATGGCGCCGATGTCCACCTTGTGCCTGCTCACCAGGTACAGCAGCAGGTCGAAGGGGCCCTCGAAGCTCTCTATGCGGACGCGGTACGCCATCGGCGGTCCCTATCGCGACCCGTAGCGGTCTGCCTGCGAGCGGATGAGCTCCTCGTCGGCGAAGTAGTCGATGGCCATGGCACCCTTCACGCGCGCGAGGGTGTCCTGCGCCGCGCTGCGCGCCTGCCTGCTCCCCTCTTCCAGGATCTGGTAGATGCGGGGGATGTCGGCTTCCAATTCCTTCCTGCGCTCCCTAATGGGCACCAGGATCTCTTCCAGGATCTGCCCCAGGAACTTCTTGCAGGCCACATCACCCAGGCCGCCTCGTTGGTAGTGGGCCTTGAGCTCGTCGAGGTTCTGGTAGTCGGGCCAGTACTGGGCGAAGTGCCTGTCCTCGCAGAAGGCGTCCAGGTAGGTGAACACCGTGTTTCCCTCGATCTTGCCGGGGTCTTCCAGATGGACATGGCCGGGATCGGTGTACATGCTGCGGATCTTCTTGGAAATCTCCTCGGGCGTGTCGGCAAGGTAGATCGCGTTGCCCAGCGACTTGCTCATCTTCGCCTGGCCGTCGACGCCCGGCAGGCGCTTCGACGCCTCGCCCTGGGGCACCAGCGGCTCAGGTTCCACCAGCACTTCCCCATAGGTGGCGTTGAACTTGCGCACGATCTCGCGCGTCTGCTCGATCATCGGCAGCTGGTCTTCGCCCACGGGCACGACCGTGGCGTCGAAGGCCGTGATGTCGGCCGCCTGGCTGATGGGATAGGTGAAGAATCCCACGGGGATGTCGGCGTTGAATCCGCGCATCTGGATTTCGGTCTTGACCGTGGGGTTGCGCTGCACGCGGGCAACGGTCACCAGGTTCATGTAGTAGGCGGTGAGCTCGAACAACTCGGGCACCTGGCTCTGGATGAACACGCAGGTCTTTTCCGGGTCGATGCCGCACGAGAAGTAGTCCAGCGCCACTTCCAGGATGTTCTGGCGCACCTTTTCGGGGTTGTCGGCGTTGTCGGTGAGCGCCTGCGCGTCGGCGATCATGATGAACACGCGGTCGTAGTCGCCGGAATCCTGCAGCACCACGCGCTGACGCAGGGACCCGACGTAGTGACCCAGATGCAGGCGTCCGGTCGGGCGGTCGCCTGTCAGGATTATCTGCGGTTTGCGGTCCTCGGTTTCTTCGGCCATCGGAACAACTCCTTGCTTGGTCATGACTCTAGGAAATGTTGTAAGGGAACATCAGGTTCGCCAGGTTTCCGGCTGTCGCGTCCATGTAGATCGATATGGGGCTTACCGGGAACAGGTACGGAACCACGAACAGGAGAAGCAGCAGCACAGGCATGGCGTACTGCTCGATCCTGTAGTAGATGTCCATCTTGTCTTCGGGGAAGAAGAACGCGAAGATGCACGACCCGTCAAGCGGCGGAATCGGCAGCAGGTTGAAGAACATCAAATACAGGTTGATGAGCACGTACAGGGGCAGGAACAGCCCGTAGAAGTACGCGAAGATCTCGTTCGACGCCATCAGCTGGGGTGCCGCGCCGTAAAGCGCCCAGGCGACGGCGGATCCTAAAATCGCCTGCACGAGGTTGGCGGCAGGGCCCGCGAGCCCCACGATCACGTCCCCCTTGCGCTTGTCCTCGAAGTACTGCGGGTTGTAGGGCACGGGCTTGGCGTACCCGAACACGGGGGCATGCGCCAGCATCAGCATGACAGGCAGGATGATGGTGCCGAACAAGTCCACGTGCGCAAGCGGGTTGAGCGTCAGGCGCCCTGCCTTCTTGGCGGTGGGGTCGCCCAGCTTGTAGGCCGCGTAGCCGTGGCTGACTTCATGGAGCACGATAGCCGGCACGAAGCTGAGGATGCTGCAGATGTAATAGGCAATAAGTTCTTGGCTCATAATGAACAGAAGTATAACCAAGGTGCGGCGCTAGATGATGCGCGCAAACCAGGTTTCGCGCAAGACTTCACAACCTAGCCCTGCTCGTGAAGCTCCTGCTGGCGCGCCATTTCCGCCTCGAGCTCCTCGGTGAGCTTGAACCACTCCTCTTCGGACGTCTTCATGAGCGCTTTCAGCATGGAATGCTCGGCGATCACATCGCTGGTGTTGTCCTCGTTGGTGTAGAAATCGGGGTCTGCCAGAAGAGCCAGCACCTCGTCCAAGCGCTTCTGGTCGCGCTCCATCAACTCGTCGAGCTCCTGTATGCGCTTGCGGTGGCTCTTCAGGGCCGCATAGGCGCGGTTTCTGGCCTGCGCCTCCCGGCGCTTCTGCTCCTTGGTCTTGGGGGCGCTGCCGCGCGGTGCGGTTAGCTCCATCGCAGGTTTCGCAGACTGCGCCTGCGCAGAAGAAGGCTGTTGCGCACGGCGATGCGACCGCACGGTGACAGACGACGATGGTTTGTTCGCCGGCTTGGCGTCGGACATCTTGTCGGTTTCGCTAGAGCCCATCTGCTCGCTTTTGAACAGGTAGTAGTCGTAGTCGCCGTCGTACATCGTGGCCTTGCCGGGCTTGATCTCCAGGATCTTGTTGGCCACGCTCGATATCAGATGGCGGTCGTGCGTGATCAGCAGGATGTTACCCTCGAAGGCCTGCAGCGCCTGCTCGAGCACATCGGCGCTCTGGATGTCCAGGTGATTCGTCGGCTCGTCCAGGCAGAGCAGCGGCGTGGGCGCCACCAGCATCTTCGCCAGGGCCAGCCGGCACTTCTCGCCGCCCGAGAGCACCGATATGCGCTTGTCGACGTCTTCCTCGCCGAACAGGAACGCACCCAGCAGCGTGCGCACCTGCGAAATGGTCCAGCCGGGTGCCACGCCATCCAGTTCCTGGAACACCGTGTTGGCGGTGTTGAGCTGTTCGAGCTGGTGCTGCGCGAAATAGGAGCGCTCCACGTTCACGCCCAGCTGTATCTCGCCCGCGTCCGGCTCGAGCACGCCTGCGACCATCTTCATCAGGGTCGACTTGCCCGCACCGTTGGGTCCCACGAGCGCGATCTTGTCGCCGCGGTACATGTTCAGGCTGAAATCCTCGTAGACGTGGTTGTCACCAAACGACTTGCTCACGTGCTGGATCTTGACGACCTCGTCGCCGGTGCGCGGCGGCTGCTTGAAGTTGAAGTGGACCTTCTTGGCCAGCTCGGGAACGACGATGCGCTCCATCTTCTCGAGCTTGCGCACGCGGTCCTGCACCTGCTTGGCCTTCGTGGCCTTGTAGCGGAACCGCTCGATGAAGGCCTCCATGTGCTCGATTTCGCTCGCCTGCTGTGCGGCCGCCTCTTCGAGCAAGCGGATGCGCTCTTCGCGCTGCTTCAGGTACGACGAGTAGTTCCCCTTGTACAGGCGCAGCTCGCCCAGGTCGATCTCGGCGACGCAATCCACCATGTTGTCCATGAACGCCCTGTCGTGGCTGACAACGATAACGGTGCCGTCGTAGGCCTTCAGGAAGCCTTCGAGCCACTTGACGCTTTCCAAATCGAGGTGGTTGGTGGGCTCGTCGAGCATCAGCAGGTCGGGGTTGCGCACCAGCAGTCGCGCCAGGGCAATGCGCATCTGCCAGCCCCCGGAGTACTCGCTCGTGCTGCGCTGCATGTCCTGCTCGCCGAACCCTAAGCCGAACAGCACGCTGCGCACGGTCGATTCGATGGTGTAGCCGCCCAGAGCCTCGAACTCGTCGCGTGCCTGCCCGCAAGCCTTCAGCGCCTCTTCGGTGGGGTTGGCGCCTAGCGATTCCTCGAGCTGCTTCAGGCGGTGCTCTGCGGCGAGCACTTCGGACTGGCTGGCCATGACCTCGTCGAAGACGGGTCTGTCCTGCATCTCTATCGCCTCTTGCTCGAGGTAGCCGCATGTGACGCCCTTGGCGTACACGATGCTGCCCTCGTCGGCGTCTTCCCTGCCCTCCAGGATGTTCAGCAAGGTGGTCTTCCCGGCGCCGTTGGGGCCCACGAGCGCCAGGCGCTGCCCCGCCTCGAGCTTGAACGACACGTGCGAGAACAGCTGCTGCTGCCCAAATGCCTTGGATATGCGATCGAGTTGGACGATCACGTGACGACGAACTCCTTGCCTGGTCGATGTTGCAATGTTGCATGTTACCAATATGTTAGCGATTTTCGGAGAGAGCCCATTTTCGTGCTACATTTCAATACGGTTTTCAGCCGTATAGGAAAGAGGTACCTATGAACATCATCATCGCATCCGACTACGAGGACATGAGTCGCAAGGCGGCAGATGTCATTGCTGCGCAGGTCAAGGCCCATCCCAACTGCGTGCTCGGTCTTGCCACCGGTTCCACGCCCATCGGCCTGTACGCCGACCTTGTGTCGGACTGCAAGGAAGGCAGCATCTCCTTCTCCGGCATCACTTCGTTCAACCTTGACGAGTACCGCGGCCTCGAAGGCACGCACGACCAGAGCTACCGCTACTTCATGAACACCAACCTGTTCGACCATGTCGACATCGACAAGAACGCCACGCACGTGCCCGATGGCTCGAACCCCGATTCGGACGCCGCATGCGCCGACTACGAGAAGATGATCGCAGCTGCCGGTGGCGTCGACCTGCAGCTTCTGGGTCTGGGTCACAACGGCCACGTCGGCTTCAACGAGCCCGCCGACTACTTCCCCGTTGACACGCACATCGTCGACCTGACCGAGAGCACGATCCAGGCCAACAGCCGCCTGTTCGACTCCATTGACGACGTGCCGCGCCAGGCGTACACGATGGGCATCGGCACCATCATGAAGGCCCGCCAGATCCTGGTGGTTGCCAACGGCGCCGACAAGGCCCAGATCGTGCACGACGTGCTGTTCGGGCCCGTCGTCCCACAGGTGCCTGCGTCCGTGCTGCAGCTGCACCCCAACGTGACGTTCATCGTGGATTCCGAAGCCGGCTCCAAGATCAAGGACAAGCTGTAAGATTCCAGGTTCATAGACCGCAAGGAGCCCCACATGGGGCTCCTTTGTTTTGGCAGAGGTTTATGCAGT
>CACXFZ010000160.1 GCA_902767025.1 uncultured Coriobacteriaceae bacterium | reverse complement strand
TGCGTACGGCACACCTGAAGGGGTGGTGGGGCATATCGCCTATCTGGCGGGAATCGTCGACGATGACGAGCCGTGCACGGCAGAGCAGCTGCTCGCACGCGCCGACCTTGCGGCACTCGAAGGCGTTGCCGAGATCTCCTGGCGCTAGCCGAGCAATCCTGCAGCCAGGATGGCCGCCCCGTAGAACGCGCCGAGCGCGATGTTCAGGCTCGTGCACTGCGCGAAGGCCTGGGGGCGCGTGTGGGGCTTCAGCGGGTTGGCGAGCAACGCGCGGCCCAGCGGGTGGACGACGAGCAGCATGAACAGCACGACGACCAGGCCCGGGGTGAACCAGATCCCGATGATGACGACTATCGCCGCCACCCAGGCGTAGACCAGCCCGTGGTAGGACGTGAGCATCCTCGTGTAGCCCAACAGCACCGGAAGCGTCTTCCTGCCCGCAGCGACGTCCTTGTCGATGTCGCACCCGTTGTTCGTGAACATGATCAACGCGATGCCCATCATCACCGGCAGCGCCCACACGAAAACCAGCGGCTCGAAGCGCAACGTCAGGCACACGTATCCGGCGACGGTGATCAAGCCGCCCATCACGAACCCGCTGACGACTTCTCCGACCGGCAGGTACGAAAGCGGGGTCTTCCCACCCGAATACAGGTAGATCACCGCCACGCCCACCAGCGCGATCACCAGCGGCACGAAGCCTGCGACCACGATGCAGTAGATGCCCAGCACGAACGCGGCGCCCACCAGCGTCAGTGCGAACTTCTTCACGTCTGCGGGGTTCACGTTGTTGTACACCAGCACGGCGTCGGTGGGGTCGGGCTGGTTGTCGACCGTGTCCGTTCCCTTCACGTAGTCGAAGTAGTCGTTGATGGTGTTCACCGCCGACTGCATCAGCACGGCGATGGCGAGCAGCACGCACACCATGACCAGGTCCACGCCCAACCCATAGGGCCCGCCGTGCACCAGCGCCAGCGCGAAGGCAATGAAGACGGGGACGATAGAGGCTGCCCATGTGTGGGGGGCCGCCAGCTCCACCATCATGGTCGGGGTGAGTCGCTCGTATTCCGTCGGTGTGTTCGCGCGGGGCATCGACAACCTTTCTCGCCGTTGTTCAACTGGCTATTCTACCTGCTGGGCTTTCTGCGGAATTCGCCGTGGTCAAAACAACGTATATTAGACTAGTGCCCAAGACAATTGTGGGGTTTTCCGTAACGTTTAATCTGCAAGGAGTTGACCATGGGAACGATACTGGTATCGGGCGGAACCGGCTTCATCGGCAGCCACACCTGCGTCGAGCTGATCGAGGCTGGGTATGACATCGCCGTGTTCGACAACCTGTCCAATTCGAAGACGAAATCGCTCGACCGCGTCGAGCAGATCTGCGGCGTGCGCCCCCGCTTCTACGAAGTCGACATGCTCGACCGCGAGGGCCTGGAGGACATCTTCCAGAAGGAAGACATCACGGCCGTCATGCACTTCGCCGGCCTTAAAGCGGTAGGGGAGAGCGTGGCCAAGCCCTGGGAGTACTACCACAACAACATCACGGGCACGCTGATTTTGCTCGACGTGATGAGGCAGCACGGCTGCAAGACGATCGTGTTCAGCAGCTCGGCCACCGTGTACGGCGATCCCGCCTTCGTGCCCATCACCGAGGACTGCCCGCTGGGCACGCCCACCAACCCCTACGGCAAGACGAAGGCCATGCTCGAGTCGATCATGATGGACATGCAGGCGGCCGACGACGAGTGGAACATCGCGCTGCTGCGCTACTTTAACCCCATCGGCGCGCATCCCAGCGGCCTGATCGGCGAGGATCCCAACGGCATCCCCAACAACCTGATGCCCTACATCACGCAGGTCGCCTCCGGCAAGCTGGAGCGCCTGGGCGTGTTCGGCGACGACTACGACACCCCCGACGGCACGGGCGTGCGCGACTACATCCACGTGGTCGACCTGGCGAAGGGGCATGTGGCAACGCTGCGCGCCATCGAGAACGACCCGGGCGTGCACATCTGGAACCTGGGCACGGGCACGGGCTACAGCGTACTCGAAGTGGTCCATGCGTTCGAGCAGGCCAACGACCTGGAGCTTCCCTACGACATCAAGCCGCGCCGCGACGGAGACGTCGCCCAGGTGTATGCCAGCGCCGCTGCAGCCGAGAAGGACCTGGGCTGGGTGGCCGAACTGGACCTGGAGACCATGTGCCGCGACGCATGGAACTGGCAGAAAAACAACCCGAACGGATTCGAGGACTAGCATGACGAGCACACCCGCCCTGAAAGCCCAGCTCTGGCGCGAAAACGTGGACGACGCCGACCTGCTCGCAGAGCTCGAGCAGCTGATGGCGAAGGGCAACGAGGACGCCCTTGCCGACGCGTTCTTCCAGGACCTGGAATTCGGCACCGCGGGCCTGCGCGGCATCGTGGGCGTGGGCACTAACCGCATGAACGTCTACACGGTGGGCAAGGCAACCCAGGGGTTCGCCGACTACCTGAACAAGCACGCCAACGGCACCACGCCCAGCGTGGCCATCGCACGCGACAGCAGGCACATGGGAGACGAGTTCACGCGCCATTGCGCGAGCATCTTCGCCGCTAACGGCATCCGCGTGCACGTGTACCCGCGCATCGAGCCGACCCCGGCGCTGAGCTTCGCGGTCAGGCACCTGCACTGCGAGGGCGGCATCTGCATGACCGCCAGCCACAATCCCGCCGCCTACAACGGCTACAAGGTCTACGACGAGCACGGATGCCAGATCGCCACCGAGGTGGCCGACGAGATCTCTGCCTGCATAGCATCCATCGACGCCTTCGCCGACGTGCGCACCTGCGATTTCGACCAGGCAGTCGAAGACGGCATGATCCTCTGGATCGACGATGCGGTCATCGAGGCCTACATAGATGCGGTCATGGACTGCTCGGTGGCAAGCCAGGACGACAAGGACGTGCCGCTGAAAGTGGTGTACACGCCGCTCAACGGCACGGGCTTGGAGTGCTCCCAGATCATGTTCGAGCGCGCCGGCCTGAACGACGTCGTGATCGTCGAGTCCCAGGCGCAGCCCGATGGCGATTTTCCCACCTGCCCCTATCCGAACCCCGAGACGCGCGAAGCCCTCGAAGAGGCGCTCACGTGCGCACGCGAGGTCAAACCGGACGTGGTGCTGGCAAGCGATCCCGACGCCGACAGGGTAGGGGTCGCCGTTCCCGACGGGGACGACTTCGCGCTGCTCACCGGCAACGAAATCGGCATCCTGCTGCTCGACTACCTGTGCAAGGCCCGCCGCGCTGCCGGAACCATGCCCGACAAACCCATCGCCGTGAGCACGATCGTCTCCACGGCGATGATCGATGCCATAGGGGAGCGCGCCGGCGTGGAAGTCAGGCGCGTGCTCACCGGCTTCAAGTACATCGGGGGCATCGTCACCGACCTGCAGAGCCGCGGCGAGCAGGACCGGTTCATCCTGGGCTTCGAGGAGAGCTACGGCTACTGCTCGGGCGCCCACGTGCGCGACAAGGACGCCATCAACGCCGAGCTGCTGGTCTGCCAGATGGCACAGTACTACAAACGGCAGGGGATGACCCTGTACGAAGCGATGCGCAGCCTCTACGACGACTACGGCTACTATGCAAACCGCACCATCGACGTGTCGTTCCCCGGTGCCGATGGCGCATCGGCCATGGCGGACCTGATGAAGCGCCTGCGCACCCAGCCTCCTACGGAGCTCGCAGGGCGTGCCGTTGTGGGCACGAAGGACTACACCGACCCCAGCACAGGCCTTCCTGCGGCCAACGTGATCGAATTCCACCTGGACAACGGAGCCCAGGTGACCATCAGGCCAAGCGGCACCGAGCCCAAGGTGAAAGCCTACCTGTTCGCGGTGGAGGACACGCAGGAGCGCTCTGTCGAGTCTTTAGACGAGCTCGAAGCCGCCGCACGCGACCTGATGCGCTGATTCGCCGTGGTCCGCACATCCGAGCACGACGACCTGCGCGACAGCATCCTTGAAGCGCTGCAATCGAGTGCGATGCCGCTGTCGGGCGAGCAGATCGCGCACGACCAAGGTGTGAGCAGGGCTGCTGTGTGGAAGTGCATCGAGGAGCTGCGCGAACACGGCGTGCGCATCGAGGCGAAACCCAGGCGGGGATACCAGCTTGCCGCACCGGGCGACTACCTAACCAAGGCCGGCATTCTATCGCTGCTTCCCGATTGGATTGCCGAGCGCATGGACATTGCCATGCTCCCGTGCACCGAATCCACCAACGACGACGCCAAGCGATGGGCGCGCGACGGCGCGCACGAGTTTTCGGTCGTGCTTGCCGACGAGCAAACCAAGGGCAAGGGAAGGCGCGGCAAGTCGTTTGCGTCTCCTGCAGGCACGGGCGTGTACCTGAGCATCGTGCTCAGACCCGAAATGAGCATTCCCGACACGACGGTGCTGACCGCTCTGGCAGGCGTTGCGGTCTGCCGTGCCTTGGAAGAAACAACCGATGCAAGGCCTGCCATCAAGTGGGTCAACGACGTCTACCTGGGAACGCGGAAGGTCTGCGGCATCCTGACGGAAGGGGAGGTCGATTTCGAATCGGGAGAGCTCGCCTGGGCCGTGGTAGGCATCGGCATCAACGTCTACGACCCCTGCATCGATGGCGATGTGGACAGCTCGATTGATATCGGACATTTGTTCGATTTGAAAGCGCCGGAACGGCGCAATGCCGTTGCCGCGAAGGTCATCGAGGAATTCGCATCCTGGTACACCACGGCAGACCCAGAACAGGTGATTGAGCAATACCGCCGGCTCTCGAATCTGATGGGGCTGAAGGTTGTCGTCAAGCAGGGGCGGGAAACCGATGGTCGGCAGGCCCGGGTGAAGGGAATCGCCGACGACCTGGGACTGGAAGTGGCCTTCGATGATGGCGAGACATGCGTGCTGCGTTCAGGAGACGTGAGCATCACGCCACTCTGGGATACCGCAACTTAAGCCGTGCGTTACGACACGATCAAACCGTTTACGCCTGCTCTAGATTGAAACCAGTCCTGCAGCAGGGGTGGATACCTCCGTTGAATCCTTCAGCGATTTGCCATCTGGTTTCAGAGCGCTTGTCGCCGGGCTTTTCGCCATGCAGCGAGATTACGTCAACGCAGTCGCCTTGCATTCCCAAGCCGCAAGACACCCCGAAACCCAAAACCCCTGGAAAAGCCGTGACTTTTGCAGCTATGGTATTATTTGAGTTTATCGTAATGCCTTGAAGGCAGCAAGGAGGTTTTGTCATGGACAAAAACGCATTTGAGAGCCTGAGCGAGGAAACCAGGGCGAAGCTGGTCGCCGCGAAGACGCCCAAGGAGATACTCGAAATAGCCAATCGCGAAGGCATCAAGCTATCCGAAGAAGATCTTGAGGCGGTATCTGGCGGAACAAGTTGGTCTTCGGCTACTTCCTGTGACTACAGCTAATTCCTCCCGCTCACGATGAGCTTTCATGATATGGCCCCTAGGCACGAGGCTCCATCCTCTCCGGGGGGCTTCATGCTCTATAAGCTCCCCTTGACAGAGCGCATCGCGCGCCTCCACAGGAAGCCTGGCGTCCACATGCACGTGGCGGACCACTGCAACCTCCGCTGCCGTGGGTGCACCCATTTCGCTCCAATCG
>CACXFZ010000159.1 GCA_902767025.1 uncultured Coriobacteriaceae bacterium | reverse complement strand
GCCCAAGCGGTAGACGGGGACGAAGAGGTGGCCGTCGCGGTCGTGCGCGAAAGCGGCATGAGCACCGAAGCGCTGCTGCGCCAGCTGTTGCACGACCCGCAGGTGCTCTCCGCCGAACCCAACTACGTCATGCAGCTCGAAGACGCCGACCAAGGCGGCGATTCCCCCGCCAACGGGGGCTCCCCAACCGGCACCGGCGCCGCCGCCGACCTCACCGGCTACCAGTGGTTCAGCTCGGGTGCGGCAAGCGCCATCCCGCAACTGCCCGATGCGAGAAACCCCGGCATACACGTGCCCAACTGGAACGACCCTGCCACGGAAAACGCGGGCGGCGTCGTGGTGATCATGGACTCGGGCATCGACTTCACTCACCCCGACCTCGCCGGCGTCATGTACCGCTTCTCGCCCGAACTGCAGGCCCAACTGGGCTGTGGCGAGTACGGCTACGCCCCTTCGCGCGCCGACAAGACCGACGTGCGCGACGGCCGGGGCCACGGCACGCATTGCGCGGGCATCGTCGCGGCGCAGTGGAACGGCCGGGGCGTGTCGGGCGTGGCCAACGGCGCCAAGATCTGCGCGGTCAGCATCGCCCAGTCGGTAGAGGATTCCAGCTACACCTACGACGCCATCATCGCGGCCTACGACTTCGCCATCCGCGCGGCGCAGGCGGGCGTGGACATCCGCGCCATCAACCGCTCGATGTCCAGCAGCCCGACGAACAACGCCGACGCGGCCGTAATCCAGGCGGCGGGCGAGGCGGGCATCGTCAGCTGCATAGCATCGGGGAACAACAGCGTCGACTTCGAAACGGGCTTCGACGACACCAGCGTGTGCCAGCAAAGCCCCTACGTGCTGCGCGTGGACGCGTCGAAGCAGCAAGACGACAAGGCCTGGTTCAGCAACTACGGCGCGCACATCACCGATGTGTTTGCGCCGGGCGCCGGCATCCTGTCCACCATCCCCACGAACCTGTCGAGCCTCTGGCGTTACTTCCCACAGGCCGACCCCGATCCGCTGCACCAGGAAACAAGCTTTGACGACGCGCTTCCAACCGTCAGCCTGGGCGATTACGACGGCCAGAACCTGCAGAAGATCGACTTCGCGGCCGCCGACATAGGCGCAGACGGCGACGGCAGGTCCATCAAGGGCACGGTGAGTGTCAGACTGGGGATACAGAGCTTCCTGTTCATCGACCTTCCCGTCGACGGGCTGGACGACGGCAGCGTGCAAGATGCGAGCGTCGCGTTTCTCGGCAACGGCGTTGGGGCGAGGGATGCGCGGCTTGACGTGCTGCTTTCAAACGACGAGTACACCTCGTTGCGCCGGGAGGGCGAGAACCGAAGCCAGAACGTCCTCAACTCGTGGTCGTATGCGGCGTTCCATGTCGACGACCCTTCCGTCCTTGGCGAAGGAATCAAGCGCATAACAGACGATCAGGGGCGCGAGTGCATACGGCTTCGCCTTATGTCCCAGTTCTACACGCAGTCGTTCAGGCAGGGGACCCAGGCGGATGTGGAAATCTACTTGGACCAGATCGCCATAGGAAAGGCCGGCAACCAGGCGCTGCTTCCCTACCAGCACATGAACGGTACTTCCATGGCGGCCCCCTGCGTGTCCGGATGCGCTGCAGTCGTTTCGTCGGGAGTTCAGGCCGCCGACCCCGCCGAGCGCGCTGCGCAGACGGTGCGCATCCTGAAGGGCGCAGTGCACCAGGCCGAAGGATACCAGGGGTTTTGCAAGCAGAACGGCCAAGTGGACCTGGGCTTGCTGGGCTCGACGGATTCGTATGCGCCGGTACTCGAGACTGCCCAAGTCGTCAACGGCGAGCTCACGCTGAAGGGCGCGTACTTCGGTCAGGCGGGCACGCTGAGCGCAGGAGGCACCGAGCTCGAAACGACGTCTTGGTCGGACGGTTCCATTTCGGCCCCGTGGCCCAGCGACCTTTCGTCGGGCCTGGTCTCTGTGGCTGTGGCGGCATCCAACGGCACCGAGGCGCGCAGGGCGTTCATGGTGGATGCGTCCGCCCCTTCCGACGTTGCGCTCTACGAGCGCGACCTCGCGCCGCTGACCCTCTACCCCGAAGGGGACTACGAGATAGGCGTCCCGAACAGCATTGCCGCCACGGATGGCGGCAGCCTGTTTGCCGCTTCCGTTGCAACGGACGGTGTCATCGCGACGGCGACGCACTGCCTTTTGCGCTCCGACGATGCGGGGGCAAGCTGGACGTCGGTAGCCCTTCCCCAGAGCCTCAAAACGGTTTC
>CACXFZ010000158.1 GCA_902767025.1 uncultured Coriobacteriaceae bacterium | reverse complement strand
GCCGGCGTCGATGTCGGGGAAGATCAGCACGTTGGCACGGCCCGCCACCTGCGAGCCGGGCGCCTTCGAGGCGGCCACTTCGGGGATGAGGGCGGCATCGCCCTGCATCTCGCCGTCGATCAGCAGGTAGGGATCCAGCTGGCGCGCCATCTCGAGCGCGTCGGTCACCTTGGTGCGCTCGTACGATTCGGCTGCCGAGCCGTAGGTCGAATGCGAAAGCATCGCCACGCGCGGCTCGCTGCCGAACAGCAGGCGCCAGCTCTGTGCGGCGGACACCGCGATGTGCGCGAGCTTTTCGGCGTCGGGCTGAATTTCCAGGCCGCAGTCCGAATAGATGAGCGCGCCGTTCTCGCCGTAGTCGCAGTTGGGCACGACCATCACGAAGAACGAGCTCACGAGCTTCACGTTCGGGGCGGTCTTGATGATCTGCAGGCTGGGGCGCAGCGTGTCCGACGTGGTGTAGGTGGCGCCGCAGACCATGCCGTCGACATCGCCCATCTTCACCATCATCGTGCCGAAGTACACGCGCTGCAGCAGCGTTTCGCGGGCCTTGTCCAGGTTCATGCCCTTGTGCTTGCGCAGCTCGAACAGCGCTTCGGCGTACCGCTCCAGGTCGGGCGAATGCAGCGGGTCGATGATGCGCACGCCCTCCAGGTCGAAGCCGCCGGCGCGGACGGACTCCTCGTCGCCCAGAAGCACGATGTCGGCTATGCCCTGCGCGACGATCTTGCTCGCCGCCTCCTGCACGCGGACGTCGTCGCCTTCGGGAAGCACGATGGTCTTCTTGTCAGCCTTCGCCTGCTCGATGATTCGTTCGATGAATGCACTCATGGAACTCCCTTCTTTGTCCAGTTCTTATGATGATACACAGAGAACCGATCCATGCAGTCTAAAATTGACTAACGGTGGCTAGCTCTACCGTTGGTGTCGTGGTTGATGGGGAAGTGTCCTGTCCGATGAAGACGATTTCGTTTGCCATACCCTGCTACAACTCTGCAGCGTACATGGATCACTGCATCGAGTCTTTGCTGCTTTGCGGCGACGACGTCGAGATCATCATCGTCAACGACGGCTCCACCAAGGACAACACCAGCGAGAAGGCCCATCAGTGGCAGGAGCGCTATCCCGACATCATCAAGGTCATCGACAAGGAAAACGGCGGCCACGGGTCGGCGGTCAACGCCGGGCTCGCCGAGGCAACGGGCCTGTACTTCAAGGTGGTCGACTCCGACGACTGGCTCGACGTCAACGCGATGGTCCACGTTATGTCCTATGCCCGCAGGCAGATCGAGCGCCAGCAACCCACCGACCTGATCGTTTCCAACTACATCTACGACAAGGCCGAAGAGGGCAAGCAGCAGGTCATGGGCTACACCAACGTGTTCCCGACCGACCGCGAAATCACCTGGGCTGAAACGGGCCGCTTCACGCCGAGCCAGTACCTGCTCATGCATTCGCTGATGTACCGCACCCAGCTGATGAAGGAGACGAACTTCGTCCTGCCCGAGCACTGCTTCTACGTGGACAACATCTTCGCCTACACGCCGCTGCCGCATGTGAAGACGATCCGCTACATCGACTGCGACACGTACCATTACTTCATCGGCCGCGACGACCAGAGCGTCCACGAGTCGGTGATGCTCTCGCGCATCGACCAGCAGCTGCGGGTGACGCGTACGATGATCGACACCGTCAACCTTCAGGACGACGTGCCGCAGCGCAAGCTCAAGCGCTACATGACGAACTACCTCGCCATGATGATGTGCATCTGCAGCATCTTCCTGCGCATGAAGGGGACCAAGGAAGGCGAAGCGGAGCGCAAGGAGATCTGGCATTACCTGAAGAAGGCCGATCCCAAGACCTACCGCAGCGTGCGCCGGCACATCATCAACGTGGGCGTGAACATCCCCACGCCGCTGGGCAAGCGCATCGGCATCGGCGGATACCATGCCGCCCAGAAGATCTTCAAGTTCAACTAGCGCCTAGTCCTTGTAATCGTGCGGGTTCTTCGACGAGGACCCGGTCAGGTTGTCCAGCGTCGCCATCTCGCGGCCGAACATCACGGCTTTCTCGCCGAACCGGTTGCGCACCGAATCGGTGGCCCGGGCGAGCTCGTCGAGCTGCGCGCGTTTCTGGTCCTGCTGCGACTGCCCGTCGTCTTCGAACAACGTTGCCTGCACATCCTGCTCGCCATCGAAGCGGTAGGCGGCCATGCCGATCAGCCTGACGCTCATGCCCTCGGCCCATACCTGGTCCAGCAGGGGACGAAGCGCCTCGAAGAACTCGTATTCACTGTCGGACGGATGGGCGAGCAGGCACTGCTGCGTGCGCGACGACCGGTCCCCGTAGCGCACCTTCAACGACACGCCCGATGCCTTCAAATCCTTCAGACGCAGCCGGCGGGCGACCTTGGCGCACACGGTGTGCAGGGCCGCCTCGATGTCATGGCGGTCCTTCAGGTCCTGTGCGAAGCTGATTTCGTTGCTCACCGACTTGGCCGGCTCGCCAGATCCCACCTCGTCGGCATCGGCGCCGGAGCACCGGTCCATCATCATGCGCGCGTTCTTTCCGAAGATGGGCTTGAGCAGCGTCTCGTCGGCACTGGCGACATCGCCCAGCGTGCGCAATCCCAGTGCGGTGAGCTTCTGCTGCGCCTTGGGGCCGATGCCGCTCATGCACGAGAGGGGCAGCGGCGCCAGAAACGCCTTTTCGCGCCCCGGGTAGACGACCGTGAGACCCTGCGGCTTGTCCTGGTCCGATGCGACCTTGGCCACCGCCTTGCTCGCACCCAGGCCTATCGAGCACGTGACGCCCAGGTCCGCGACGTTTCGCTGGATGCGCTGCGCCACCAGCACGGGGTGTTCGGGACACAGGGGAGTGGGGGTGATGTCGACGAAGGCCTCGTCGATGCTCACCTGATGGACGTAGGGGCTTTCGTCGCGCAGGATCTGCATCACCTGCGAGGACACTTCCTTGTAGCGCGCGAAGTTGCCCGAAACCCAGATGGCGTCGGGGCAGAGCCGGGCAGCCGTGCTCGCCGGCATCGCGCTTCGCACGCCGTAGGTGCGCGCTTCGTAGGAGCAGGTGGACACGACGCCGCGCTTCGTGGCGTCGCCGCCCACGATGACCGGTTTGCCGCGCCATTCGGGGTGGTCGAGCTGCTCGACGGAGGCGAAAAACGCGTCCAAGTCCACGAGCAGGATCGCGCGTCCGTCCCAGTCCGGCAGCATGGCCCTATCGTCGCATTCGTGATCCATGGGCTCAGTCTATCATGTTGACCCAACTGGCATGGTTTGTGCTAGGATAGGCAACCCGCGTCTTATCCGGCCCCAAACGCATCTTCTTCAGATGGACGAGACGAAACGTTGGTTTTACAGTCATCTGGAGAGGAGGCGCGCATGTCTGCGATTCTGGGCACAGACCACAGGTCGTCCTACCGTTCAACGGACAGCGCGCTTCCCGAACGTCCCATCTCCCTTCCATACGAGATCCGCAGTGAGATGACGCTGCTGGACTTCAGCAACCCGATCAACCCGCTGGGTGCTCCCAGCAGCTTCATCCAGCAGATGCACACAGCGCTGGTGGACGGTGAGCTGGGCTACGCCCCCGACAGGGACGGCCGCGAATTCAGGCGCATCGTCTCGTCGGCCATCGGGGTCACGCCCGATTCGATCCTGTTAGGCTCGACGCCTTCGCAGCTGATGACCTACGCGGCGATGGCATTCGAGTTGACGACGGTGGGCGTGTCGACGCCGTGCCCCGCCGAGTACCTGTCCGCGATGGCCAACGCGGGCCACAACGTCAAGGAGATCTCCAGCAGGGTATCGTCCGCAACACCCGACGCCTACACGGCGCGCGAGCGGTTCGGCGAGTTCGAAGGCGCCCTGCTCGGCAGCCCTTCGTACCCGGTTTCGCGCCTGCTTTCGCACAACACGCTTCTGCACTACCTGGAAACCTGCAACTGGGTCATCGTCGACGAGAGCAACATCGAGCTGTCGTTCGGCGCTGAGAGCTGCGTGAAGTTCGTGGACCGCTACCCGAACCTAATCGTGATCCGCAACCCATCGGTGACCTTCGCGATGCCGGGCGTGCCGATCAGCTACATCGTCGCGCACCCGGAAACCATCGCCACCATCAGCCAGTTCTACGACGGCAGCGACGTCAACATGTTCGCCGAGGTGCTGGCGGGCCAGATGGCGTCGAGCTACGACTACCTGGAGCAGACGCACGAGTTCCTGGACGCCGAGATCCCTTGGATGCAGTGCCACCTGAGCCTGATCCCCGGCATCACCATCACGCCGGCCGAGGGCAACTTCATCATGTGCCGGTTCAACCCCAGCAGCGATTTGCGCCTTGCAGTGTCGTGCGTGGAAGAGCTGGTGATACGCCTGCAGCTGGCGGGCTTCTACGTCCAGCACCTGCGCAACACGCCGGGGCTGTGCGACGATTCGTACTTCTCGCTCAGCGTGCGCCTGCGCGACGACAACCAGCGCCTGCTCATTGCCCTGCGCAGCATCGTGTCCGGCACGCGATAGCTTTCGCGTATGGCACTCGTTTGGATATTCCCGCGCGCCCATTCGTTTTGTATATAATTCAAAAGTTGCAGATGCCAGGCGCTGCCTTGCCTGCATGCTGCCTGGTCAAACCGTGTACAAGGATGGGTGAACGTGGCTAACAACTACAAGGATACGATGAACCTGCCGAACACCGATTTCGCGATGCGCGCGAACCTGCCGCAGAACGAACCGGCCATGCTTTCGTGGTGGGAGGAGATCGACATCTACCACAAGGTGCTCGAGAAGAACTCGGACGGCACCCCGCATATCCTGCACGACGGGCCCCCGT
The DNA here is from genome assembly GCA_902767025.1 of uncultured Coriobacteriaceae bacterium. Taxonomy (GTDB): domain Bacteria; phylum Actinomycetota; class Coriobacteriia; order Coriobacteriales; family Eggerthellaceae; genus CACXMZ01. Next base: position 3,964 of record CACXFZ010000158.1, on the reverse strand, counting down.
ACGCCAACGGACCCATCCACATCGGGCATGCCTTCAACAAGATACTGAAGGACTTCGTCAACAAGACCCATGCCCCGCGCGGGCACTTCACCCCGTACATCCCCGGCTGGGACTGCCACGGCCAGCCCATCGAGCACGAAGTGGAAAAGAAGCTCGGCACCGAAAAGATGGCCGCGCTGCCCACGTCGAAGGTGCGCGAGCTGTGCCGCGAGTGGGCCGAGAAGTTCGTCGACATCCAGCGCGAGGGCTTCAAGCGCCTGGGCGTGAACGCCGACTGGGACAACCCGTATCTGACCTACCTGCCCGAATACGAGTCCGCCAACGTGGAAGTGTTCAAGCAGATGTACCTGGACGGCGCGGTCTACCGTGGCCGCAAGCCGATCCACTGGTGCTCGCACTGCCACACGGCGCTGGCCGAAGCCGAGATCGAATACGGCGACGAGACCTCGCCGTCGATTTTCGTGGCATTCAAGATGACGGCCGTGCCCGAAGACTACGTGGCATGCGGCGTCGACCCCGACCATGCGCACATCCTGATCTGGACGACCACTCCCTGGACGCTGCCAGCCAACACCGCCGTGTGCCTGGGCCCCGAGCTGGAGTACTGCATGGTCAAGCAGGGAAGCGAGTACTACCTGTTCGCCTACGAGATGGTCGAGCAGGTGGCCGAGCAGGTCGGCTGGACGGGCTTTGAGATCGTCTCGAAGGACGGCGAGCCGCTGCTGCGCAAGGGAACCGAATTCGGCGATTGCACCTACATCCGCCCGATCATGCAGGACGGCCCGGGACGGGTCATCTGGGGCTCTCACGTCACGCTCGACGCCGGCACGGGCTGCGTGCACACCGCGCCGGGCCATGGCGTGGAGGACTACCTGGCGGGCCAGGAGTTCGGCATCGACAACATCATGCCCGTCGACGACGACGGCTGCTTCATGGACTACGTGCCGCTGTTCGGCGGCATGAACGTCGACGACGCCAACCCGAAGATCATCGCATGGCTGCAGGAGCAGGGCGTGCTCGTGCACACCCAGGAGATCTCCCACAGCTACCCGCATTGCTGGCGCTGCCATCAGCCCGTGATCTTCCGCGCCACCGACCAGTGGTTCGTCTCGATGGACGAAACCGGGCTGCGCGATGCGGCGCTCGACCAGATCTACAACAAGGTGCGCTTCATCCCCGACTGGGGCAAGAACCGCATCGGCGCGATGGTGCAGGACCGCCCCGACTGGTGCATTTCCCGCCAGAGGAGCTGGGGCGTGCCCATCCCGGTGTTCAAGTGCGCATCGTGCGGAGAAACCATCGCGACCGAGCAGACCTTCGACGCGGTCATCGACCTGTTCTCCAACGAGGGCGCGGACGCCTGGTTCACCAAGCAGCCGAGCGACTACCTTCCCGCCGACACGTGCTGCGCGTCCTGCGGCTCGCATGACATCGTGCCCGAGAAGGACATCCTGGACGTGTGGTGGGAATCGGGCGTGTCGCATGTGGGCGTGTTGCTTCACCGCGAAGAGCGCGACCGCCTGGCCTGGCCGGCCGACATGTACCTGGAGGGCTCCGACCAGCACCGCGGCTGGTTCCAGAGCTCGCTTCTGTGCGGCGTGGGCGCCTTCGGCAGCGCGCCGTACCGCAGCGTGATGTGCTGCGGGTTCACGGTCGACGAAGAGGGCCGCAAGATGTCCAAGAGCCTGGGCAACGGCGTGGATCCCCAGGATGTCATCGGCAAGTACGGCGCCGACGTGCTCAGGCTGTGGGTGAGCTCGACCGACTACTCGGTCGACGTGTCCATCTCGGACAACATCCTCGAGCGCACATCCGACGCCTACCGCAAGTTCCGCAACACCTTCCGCTACCTGCTGGGCAGCCTGTGCGACTTCGACGACGAAAAGGACGCCGTGGCCAGCTTCGACGAGCTCGAGCCGCTCGACCAGTGGGCGCTGGCCCGCCTGGGCAAGCTGCTGCAGGACGTCGACGCCGCCTACGACGAATACAAGTTCCATCAGGTGTTCAGGCTGCTCTACGACTACACGGTGGGCGACCTGTCGAGCGTCTACCTGGACGCCATCAAGGACCGCCTGTACTCCGAAGCACCCGACTCCGCGCGGCGCAGGTCGGCGCAGACGGTGCTGATGAACATCCTGGAGGCGATGGTGCGCATCATGGCCCCCATCCTGACGTTCACGACCGAAGAGGTCTGGAAGCACTATCCCCAGGCCCTGCGCGAAAGGGATGGCCGCCCGGTCAGCGTGCAGCTCGCAGGCTGGCCCGAGGCAGGCGATTTCGTGCCGCAGCTTCCCGATGACGCCTCGAAGATCCTGGGCGATTTCGAAACGGTGCTTGCCGTGCGCGAATGCGTGTCGAAGGCGCTGGAAGACGCCAAGGACGCCAAGACGATCTCGAAGAGCCAGGAGGCGTGCATCGCCGTCTCGGCCCCGCGCGACGTCCTGGACGTGCTCGACGGCTTTGGCGCCGACGTGATCGAAGAGCTGCTGATCGCAAGCTCGTGCACTTGGAGCGAGGGCGACGAGCTTGCCGCCCAGGTGCAGGCCACCGACAAGCCGAAGTGCCCGCGTTGCTGGAACCACCGCGACCTGGGCGGTGTTGCCGGCCACGACGACGTGTGCGCGCGCTGCGGCAGCGTGCTCGACGCGGTGCAGACGGCCTAGGACACGTCTATGAAACCAGCCAAGCCGGGAAGCACCGCGGTCGTCTTCGCAGCCATCTTCGTTGGGTGGTTCGCGCTTGACCGCGTGACCAAGGAGGCGGTCGATGTGGTGCCCCCCGGCACGCTGATAGGGCAGGGGATCCCCGGCCTGTTCGACTTCCGCCTGGTGCACAACACCGGCGCCGCCTGGGGCATCCTGGGCGATTCGACCTTTTTGCTGGGTCTGTTCAGCTGCCTGGTGTGCGCGGGCATCGTCTTCTACCTGTTCGGGTTTCGCCACGCGCGCGCCACGCTTTCCGAGACCATTCCTCTGGCGTTCGTGTTCGCGGGCGGCCTGGGCAACGCCGTCGACCGCCTGACGTACGGCTACGTCATCGACTTCATCGAGACCACGTTCATCAGCTTCCCGGTGTTCAACATCGCCGACATCGGCGTGACCTGCGGCATCATCGCCTTCATCCTGGCGATGCTGATCCAGATGAAACGGATGCCCGCCGATGGCTAGGTCGCTGGTGCTCACCGTGGAAGCGGGCGACGATGGCAGCAGGATCGATGCGCTGCTGGCTGCCCGCGGATGCTACCCGTCCAGAAGCCAGGCGGCTGCCCACATCGATGCCGGCAAGGTGCTCGTCAACGGCGCCGAGGTGACCAAGAAGCACGCCGTTTGCACGGGCGACACCATCGTCTACACCGTCGAGGACCGCGAGAAGCACATACCCCTGGAAGGGGAGGACATCCCGCTCGACATCAGGTTCGAAGACGACTGGATCATGGTCATCAGCAAGCAGGCGGGGCTGTGCGTGCATCCTTCCCCGGGACACGAGGGCCTGACCCTGGTCAATGCGCTGATCCACCACTACGGCAGGGACAACCTGGCGCACGTGCAAGGCGACGACAGGCCTGGCATCGTGCATCGGCTCGACATGGACACGAGTGGGCTGATGATGTGCGCCAAGGACGATGCGGTGGCCCACGAGCTGCAGGACCAGATTCGCCTGCGCGAGGTGGACCGGCGCTACCTGTCGCTCGTGCACGGCAACCTGGCCTACGACACCGGTCAGATCGACATGCCCCTGGCGCGCGACACCCGTGAGCGGGTGCGCATGCGCGTGATGGACGTGCCGAGCGCACGCGAGGCCGTGACGACGTTCAAGGTGCTCGAGCGCTTCGAAGCCGGCGTTCACGACGACGGGTACACGCTGATCGAGTGCAAGCTCTACACGGGCAGGACGCACCAGATTCGCGCGCACATGGAATACATCAGGCACTGCTGCGTGGGCGACCCCCTGTATTCCCAGGGTG
>CACXFZ010000157.1 GCA_902767025.1 uncultured Coriobacteriaceae bacterium | reverse complement strand
CCCGACGCCGGCCTGGCCCAACTGCGCGATCTGGGCTTCGCCACCGCCGCCTTCGCACTCGACGACGATGCCGTGCCGTTGGGCGACGAGCGCCTGCACGACGAGCCGAGGCTCGCGCTGGTGTTCGGCACCGAAGGCGACGGCCTTGCCCGCTCGACCGTCGCGCAATGCGACTACACCGTGCGCATTCCCATGCGCCCGGGCGTCGACTCGCTCAACGTCGCCGCTGCCAGCGCCGTCGCGTTCTGGGAGCTCTGTGCCCGGGGCGGGGATGTCTAGGAGCGGGGCAGTGCGGCGCGACCGACCGTGCGGCCCATGCGGTAGAATGGCGCCATGGACAACGTCATCTTACTGTGGATACATACGGTGTTCGGCTCGGCTGCGGGCGATGCGGCCTTTCCGGTCATCACGGCCCTGGGAAACGCGGGCGCGGTGTGGATCGCGCTGGGCGTGGCCCTGTTGATTTCGCCCAAGTACCGTTTTTGGGGCATGGTCTTGCTGGCCTCTCTTGCGGTCGTCTTCGTGCTCAACGAGCTGCTGCTCAAGTCGCTGATCGCGCGCGAGCGCCCGTTCGTCACCGACCCGACCATCCAGCTGCTGATAACCGCACCCTCGGGGTACTCCTTCCCGTCGGGCCACGCGGGCTCCTCGTTTGCGGCCGCCACCGTCATCGCGTGCATGCCCATCCGCAAACGGTGGAAAGCCGCAGCCTGGCTGCTGGCCGTCCTGATCGCGATTTCGCGCACCTACCTGTTCGTCCACTATCCCAGCGACATCCTGGTGGGGGCGCTGCTGGGCGTGCTCTACGGGCTCGTCGTCGTGAAGGTCGCGCTGCGCGTGCGCGCGAAAAGGGAAGGCCCGAGCGGGGGAGAGGCATGCTGAGCTACGTGCTGCTTCCCTTCATCGGCTTTGCCATCGCGATGCTGGTCGTGTCGATCGGCGGGGGCGGGGGCAGCCTGTACGTGGGCGTGCTGACGGCTTTTCTGGGCGTGAGCCCTGCAGTCGCGGTGACCACGTCGCTTGCCACCGGCATCCTGACCACCGCCGCCGGCACCTATTCCCATTGGCGCGAAGGCAACGTGAACTGGAAGCTGGGCGGCATCATGCTCGTCAGCGGCGTGATTGCCGCCGTGGCCGGATCTCTTATCTCGAACGCGCTTCCCGAATACGTGTACACGAAGGTCACCGGCGTGGTGCTGCTGGGCATGGCCGTGCAGATGGTCATCGCCTACATCCGCCGACGTCGCTACGGGGCGCGTCAGCCCAACGCCGCCCCCACGCGCGCAGACGGCATACGCGCGGTGGTGTTCGGCCTGATCGGCGGACTGCTCTCGGGCGTGGTGGGCCTGTCGGGCGGCGTGCCCATCGTCGCCGGTCTGATGGTGCTGGGATGCTCGTCGCTCGAAACGGTGGGGACGAGCGTGTTCGTGCTCTGCGGCATGGCCGTGGCCAGCTTCGCGATGCACGTGTCCACGGGCCAGGTGGACTGGATGCTGGTGCTGCTGCTGGCAAGCGGCACGGTGCTGGGCGCCATCAGCGCGCCGAAGCTGCTCGCGCGAGTGGACAAGGGCAAGCTCGAGCTGGTTCTGCAGCCGGTGATGATGGGGCTGTGCACCCTCATGGGCGTGTTGCTGGTGGTGCGCTAGCCCGCGCTGCAGCCTATCGTGCACGATTCCTGTGCCGCTCACGTGTAAAAACGCCCCAAAATGGCGCACATCCCTTGCCAGGGATGGCATCAAGAAATATAATCGCGATTAGCCAATGCAGAGACCGAGCTGTCGTCCTGCAGGCTCAGGGGGAGGGTTGTTCATCTACGGCTTTTTTGGGCAGGTGTCCGAATCGCATGTCCGTCCCGTGAGCGCTGCGTTATGATAAGGCTCGATGTCGCACCAAAAGGAACGCGACTTCTGCACAGTAAGCAGGCCCGTCGACAGGGGGCCGCGAGAACGGAGAGACGAGGTACACGCATGGACAAGGTTTACGACGTCATCATCCTGGGTGCTGGTCCCGCAGGTTTGGCTGCAGGCCTGTATGCCGGTCGGAGCCGCCTGAACGCTCTGATCATCGAAAAGGGCCAGGATGGTGGCCAGATTGCCACGACGAGCGAAATCGAGAACTATCCCGGCCAGATCGTCGACGAAGAAGAGTCTGGTCCTTCCCTGATCGCCCGCATGACCGCCCAGGCCGCCAAGTTCGGTTGCGAGCGCGTCAGCGACACCGTCACGGCCGTCGAGCTCACGGGCGACGTCAAGAAGATCACCTGCGCAGGCGGCGAGTACCAGGCCAAGGCCGTCATTATCGCCACTGGCGCCCATCCGCGCCCCATCGGCTGCGAGAACGAAGCTACCTTCGTAGGCAAGGGTATTTCCTTCTG
>CACXFZ010000156.1 GCA_902767025.1 uncultured Coriobacteriaceae bacterium | reverse complement strand
CTTGAAATGCATTCATTGCTACGCGTCGTCCGATTCGAGCGTGTGCGAAAACGAGCTAACCACCCAGGAAGCCAAGGTCATGATTGATGACTTGGCTGCTTTTGGCGCGCCCGTGCTGCTGTTTTCGGGCGGCGAGCCGTGCATGCGGCCCGACTTGATTGAGTTGATGCACTACGCCAAGGATGCCGGCATGCGCGTAGTTATTTCGACCAACGGTACGATGATCACGCCCGAGCTTGCCCAATCATTTGCCCAAGTTGGTTTGTCTTACGTGGGCGTGTCGCTTGATGGTGGGCAGGAAACCCACGACAAGTTCCGCGGCGTGCAAGGTTCGTTCGAGCGTTCGCTCGAAGGCATTCGCAACGCCAAGGCGGCAGGCATCAAGGTGGGCTTGCGCATGACCATCAACAAACATAACTGGCGCGAAATCCGCGACATCTTCGACATCATGGAGCGCGAAGACATCCAGCGCGCTTGCTTTTACCATTTGGTCTACACCGGGCGCGGTTCGTCGATGATGGACGAGGACCTCTCTCACGCGCAAACGCGCGAAGCGGTTCGGTTGATCATGGACTTGACGCGCGATTGGTTCGATCGCGGTGGTAAGCCTGAAATCCTCACCGTCGACAACCATGCTGATGGTGTATTCGTCTATCAGGAGCTGCTGCGCGAAGACTCCGAACGTGCTGCAGATGTCTATGAGCTGCTGATGATGAACCAAGGCAATTCCACGGGAAATGGCATCAGCTGCGTGAGCTGGGACGGGGAAGTGTACGCCGACCAATTCTGGCGCCATTTCAGCCTGGGCAATGTGCGGCAGCGCCCATTCAGCCAGATTTGGACCGACACCAGCCGCACGACGCCACAAAGCGAGCTGATGTATAGGCTTAAGGACAAGCGGCCTCATGTGAAAGGCCGCTGCAGCCAATGCAAGTGGCTTGATATTTGCAATGGGAACTTCCGTGTGCGCGCCGAAGCTGCTACGGGTGATCTGTGGGCCAGCGACCCGGCGTGCTATTTGACCGATGAAGAGATTGGGATCGCCCCTGCGACCAGCGCTGTTGGTGCTGAGGGCGGGGAGTGCGAGGAAGAGGTGAAGGCATGAGAGAGCTTGGGTCGTTTCCTGCTTATCGTCCACGGCGCATGCGCGCTCACGACGCGGTACGCGCTTTTGCACGCGAAACGGTGCTGCGTGCCGACGAGTTCATCTATCCGCTGTTCGTAAAGCCCGGTAGCAACGCGCATGACGAAATTGCATCGATGCCGGGAGTGTTTCAGGTGTCGGTTGACCATGTGCTCGATGCCGAGATTGACGAACTGCTAGAACTGGGCGTTCCTGCGGTTATGCTGTTTGGGTTGCCGGCTCACAAGGATGAAAAAGGCAGCGAGGCTTACGATGAACATGGCATCGTGCAGCAGGCGGTGCGCCGCATTCGCGAGCATGCGCCTTCAATGTTCGTGATCACCGACGTTTGCTTGTGCGAGTACACGAGCCATGGACATTGCGGCATGCTCGACGAACAAGGAAACGTGCTCAACGACGACACGTTGCAGCTGCTAGCCGCCGAGGCCGTAAGCCATGCGCAAGCAGGTGCGCACATGGTGGCACCATCCGACATGATGGATGGGCGCGTGGGTGCCATTCGCGCTGCGCTCGATGCGGCAGGCTATGCTGATGTGCCTATCATGAGCTATTCGACCAAATACGCTTCGGGCTTCTATGGTCCCTTCCGCGACGCAGCCGATTCGGCGCCAGCGTTCGGCGATCGACGGGGCTATCAGATGGATCCCGCGAATGCCCAAGAAGGCGTGCGCGAGGCTTTGCTCGATATAGCAGAAGGTGCCGACATGGTCATGGTCAAGCCGGCGCTCAGCTATCTTGACGTGCTTCATCGGGTGAAGACCGAGTGCGCATTCCCTACGGTGGCATACAACGTATCGGGTGAATACGCGATGGTGAAGGCTGCAGCAGCGAACGGGTGGATCGACGAGAAGCGCGTGGTGCTCGAGTTGCTCTTGTCCATCAAGCGCGCCGGAGCTGATGCTATTATCACCTACCATGCCAAAGATGCAGCCCGTTGGCTTGCGCAGGGATAGGTGATGAACGTGCCTGAACGCGGCCATCCTGCTGGTCACCCCGGCGGTCATCCTGGTGGACACCCGGGTGGACATCCTGGCGGTCATCCTGCTGGTCATCCCGGCGGTCATCCAGGTGGACATCCCCATCAAGGTGACAATACTGCGAGCGGTGCGCGTGGGTATCGTCCCGGAGCGGGTCCTGCCGCGCGGGCCTTTGAAGAGCGTACGGGCATCAAGGCGCCACGTATCGTGGCATGGGAGATCACCCGCCGCTGCAACCTGCTGTGCGAGCATTGCCGCGCGTCTGCTGAATGTAGCGCGTATCCTGGCGAGCTCACGCTCGATGAGTGCAAGGCAGTGATGGACGACATTGCCTCGATCACCGATCCTATCCTCATCCTCACGGGCGGCGAACCGCTGATGCGCGAAGACATCTGGGACATCATCGACTATGCCCACGAAGTGGGTTTGCATCCCGTCATTGGCACCAACGGAACTTTGATCACTCCGGAAATTGCCGCCAAAATAGCCCAATATGGTATTCCGCGCGTGTCTATCTCGCTTGACTTTCCTACCGCAGAAGCGCAAGACAAGTTCCGTGGCAAGCAGGGTGCCTTCGACCAGGCGGTGGCAGGTATCAAAGCATTGAACGACAACGGCGTGGGCGTGCAGGTGAACACCACCATCACGAAGATGAACGTGGACGTGGTCGACCAAGTGCACGAGTTGGCGAACAGCCTGGGGGCCGTGGCCTTCCATCCTTTCCTGCTCGTTCCCACGGGCAGGGGAGAGGACCTGATCGACGTCGAGCTGAGCCCGCAGGAATACGAGGAAGTGCTCACGTGGGCGTACCACAAGCAGCAATGCTCGCCGATGCATTTCAAGCCCACCGACTCGCCGCAGTACTACCGCATCATCCGTCAGGAGGCTGCCAAGGAGGGCCGCGAGGTCACTACTGAAACCTACGGCATGGAGGCGCTGACCCGCGGATGTTTGGGCGGCATCACGTTCGTGTTCATCAGCCACGTGGGCGACGTGCAGCCCTGCGGGTATTTCGACATGCAATTGGGCAACGTCAAAGAGCAGCCGTTTTCGAAGATCTGGGAGGAATCGCCGGTCTTCGATGACTTGCGCCATTACGACCGCCTGAAGGGCAAGTGCGGCGCCTGCGAGTACAAGGCGGTGTGCGGCGGGTGCCGCGCCCGCGCGCTCTCGCTCACCGGCGACTACCTGGAGCAGGAACCCTATTGCGCCTACCTGCCGCGCAGCTTGGCCCAGCAGCGCCTGCTCGACATCATCCAAACCGACTTCCCCTTGTGCGCCGACCCCTTCGGCGAGCTTGCCGAGCGCATCGAAGGCAGGCGCGAGGACGTGCGCGAGGCCTTGCGCGTGCTCTATGGAAAGGGAGTGATCAGGCGCGTTGGCGCTTCGGTGGCCGCAGCAGGCGTGGGCTACACGTCGAGCTTGTGCGCACTTGTCGTCGATTCGGCGCGCATCGATTCTGCGGGGAAGGCCGTTGCGGCATTGCCGCAGGTCACCCACGATTACGCGCGCACGATAGACGCCTCGCTGAGCACGTGTTCCACCCCCGAGTGCGCCCGTGCCGTCGAACTCGACCGGTACAACCTGTGGTTCACGCTCACGGCGCGCTCGGCAGACGAGGTCGAAGCCCTTGCCCGCCAGGTGGCAGAGCAGGTGCAGGCAGACGATTGCCTGGTGCTGCCGGCAACCAGGCTGTACAAGATCCGCGTCGACTTCAAAGCCGGCCCCGGCAGCGCGGGAGACGTGCGTGACGCGGACGACGCGCAGGGCAGCGCGGCTGGCGTGCGCGAGGGGGTGCGCCCCTTTGACGCCGATGACTATTTCGACGTCGCGCTGGTCCGCTGGGCACAGGGCGATTGCCTGCAGGGCTGCGCTGATCACGAGGATTTCGACCCGTATCGCGCAGGTGCGCAGGCGCTGAGCGCTTCGCTGGGCCGCGCCATCGGGCCCGACCAGGTGGTGGCGCGCCTGTCGGAGCTGAAGGCCGCTGGCGCCATTCGTCGGTTCGGTGCCATTGTGCGCCACGGCAAGATGGGGTACGGTTTCAACGCCATGCTTGCGGCCAGCGTTTCGGAAGAGGCGAGCGATGCGGTAGGCCACGAGCTTGCCAAGCTGCGGTTCGTGTCGCATTGCTACCGGCGCCCCCGACAGCAGCATTGGCCCTTCGATCTGTACGCCATGGTGCATGCGACTGGCGAGGAAGAGCTCATCGAGCGCATTGCGCAGGTGCGCAGCATCATGGAGCAGGCCCAGCCTGGCGCTTCGGTGGCGGTGCTGAGGTCGGGAACCGAATACAAGAAGACTTCGATGCGTTACTTCGAGGAAGACGCGTAAAACCACAGAGCAGGCATGCCCGCACGGGCGCGACCACGAAGGAGGACACATGGAAACCAAGCGATCGGAAGAGCTGTTTGAGGCTGCGCGCAACGTGATGAGCGGCGGTGTCAACTCGCCGGTGCGCGCCTTTGGCAAGGTCGGCTGCACGCCGGTCTTCTACGACCATGCCAAGGGCAGCCGCATCTGGGACGCCGACGGCAACGAGTTCATCGACTTCATCTGCTCGTGGGGCCCCATGATCTTGGGCCATGGCGACAGCGACGTGCTCGACGCGGTGCGCGCACAGCTTGACCGTGGCGTCAGCTATGGCGCTCCGTGCGAGCAAGAGGTGGCTCTTGCCAGCAAGATTTGCGAAATCGTGCCGAACGCCGAGCGCGCCCGCATGGTTTCGTCGGGCACCGAGGCCACCATGACCGCCATCCGCCTGGCCCGCGGTTACACCGGTCGCGACAAGCTGGTGAAATTCGACGGCAACTACCACGGCCATTCCGACTCGCTGCTGGTGGCGGCGGGCAGCGGCGTTGCCACGCTGGGCATCCCTGATACGCCTGGCGTCACGGCGGCAACCGCCCAAGACACGCTGGTTGCTCGGTACAACGACCTCGATTCGGTACGCGCCATCTTCGAGGCGCATCCCGAGCAAGTAGCTGCCGTTATCGTTGAGCCCGTGGCAGGCAATATGGGCGTGGTGCCTCCTGCCGAGGGTTTCCTGGCTGGCCTGCGCGAATTGTGCACGCAAGAGGGGGCCTTGCTCATCTTCGACGAAGTGATCACGGGATTCCGTGTAGGTTTGGGTGGAGCCCAGCAGCTTTTCGGAATCGACGCCGACCTGTGCACATTCGGCAAGGTTATTGGTGGCGGTTTCCCCGTGGGATGCATCGCTGGTCCTGCCAAGATCATGGAAACCCTGGCACCGTGCGGACCGGTGTATCAAGCAGGTACGCTGTCGGGCAACCCCATCGCGATGGTGGCAGGCTTGGCGCAATTGACCAAGCTGCAGAACAATCCTGGCATCTATGACGAGCTTGCTGCTAAGGGAGCTAAGTTGGCTGATGGGCTGCGCCAAGCTGCAGCCGATGCGGGCATCGACGCATGCGTGAACCAGTTCGGTAGCACGGCGACGTTGTTCTTCAATCCTGGTCCGGTGACGTGCTGGGATGATGCTGCGAAGTGCAACACCGAGCTGTTCGCTGCCTACTTCCGTAAGATGCTTGAGCGCGGTATGATTATCGCTCCGTCGCAATTCGAAGCCATATTCGTGTCAGCTGCTCACACCGATGCCGATATCGACAACTTCATCGAGGCTGCTGCCGCTTCTCTTGCAGAGGTAGCTGGCTAGTTTCAAGGGCCCCCATCGTCTAGAGGCCAAGGACGCCGGCTTCTCAGGCCGGAAACGGAGATTCGAATCCTCCTGGGGGCACCAGCCTTTGTCGACGCTGCAAATCGCCCTGGCACGCCATCTTCCCGCTTGTTTCGCGCTCTTGCGCGCACCCAGGTGCGCTCGGCGCGAAGGCGCG
>CACXFZ010000155.1 GCA_902767025.1 uncultured Coriobacteriaceae bacterium | reverse complement strand
TTGTCATTCGGGGGCATGGTCCGAGGTCTCTGGATGTGCTCTATAAGCTACATTGTGCATCAATACGCATACAATGCGTAACATTTCACGTCCGGCAGCGTACGTGGGAATGACAAAAACTCGTTTTCTTGCCAGCTTTGCGGTTTTTACCTCAGATTTCCAACCGCGGGGTCCCGCCTCCTCCGCTCGATTGCTCCGAAGCGCATGTGCGGCAGGGTTCTTTCAAGGCGCGTCATGGGCGGATGCGTAGGATGTGCCCGTGCATGTGCATATCGTTCGTTTGCCCGCAAACCAGCTGTGCCGTGGTAGATTATCCCTTCGGAGTTTTGCTAGCTGCTACGAATAGAGAGAAGACAAGCATGGCAATCGTTGACGAGCTTGCGCAATTGCGCGAGGAAGTGCACCGCAACATCGAGCAGGCGGCCGACACGCAGGCGCTCGACGAGGTGCGCGTGAGCGTGTTGGGAAAGTCGGGCACCCTGACGGGGTACCTGCGCTCGATGGGCCAGGTGCCCGCTGAGCAGCGCGCCGAAGTGGGCCGCCTCGTGAACGAGGTGCGCGAGCAGGTGGAGTCCGCCTTGGCCCAGCGCAAACAGATGCTGGAGGCGGCGGAGCTCGAGGCCGACATGGCGGCCGGGGCTCTGGACATCACGCTTCCCGGGCGCGCGCAAACCGTGGGAACACGCCACCTGATCAGCCGCATCACCGACGAGATCGCCGAGATATTCCTGGGCATCGGCTACACGGTGGCCTCGGGTACCGAAGTGGAAACCGATTACTACAACTTCGAGGCGCTGAACACCCCCGCCGACCATCCGGCGCGCGGCATGCAGGACACGTTCTACGTGGTCGATCGCAGCGGCGACGTGGCGGCGGTGCGCGGCGAGTCCGACGTGCTGCTGCGCACGCAAACCAGCGGGGTGCAGGCGCACGTGATGGAAACGCAGAAGCCGCCCATCTACATCATCGCGCCGGGCAAGGTCTACCGTCGCGACGTGGCCGATCCCAGCCACCTGCCGCAGTTCAACCAGGTCGAGGGCCTAGTCGTCGACGAGGGCATCACCTTCGGCGACCTGGCAGGCACCATCGACTACTTCTGCAAGCAGATGTTCGGGCCCGACCGCAAGACGCGCCTGCGCCCGCACTTCTTCCCCTTCACCGAGCCGTCCGCCGAAGCCGACGTCAGCTGCGGCATCTGCGGTGGCGAAGGGTGCCGCTTCTGCAAGGGCACCGGCTGGGTCGAGGTGCTGGGATGCGGCATGGTGGATCCCAACGTGTTCGGCTACGCCGGCATCGACCCCGAAGTCTATTCCGGCTTCGCGTTCGGCATGGGGGTGGAGCGCATCGCCTGCCTGAAGTACAACGTGCCCGACCTGCGCATGCTGCTCAACGGTGACGTGCGCTTCTTGCGACAGTTCTAGCGCGGGGATCGCATCAGATATGCCCAGTCGCTCGAACAGTCCTGAGCTCGCGCGAGCAGCCACCGGGCTGTTCGGCTCGTGCGGAACTCGCTTGGCGGACACGTCTGACGCCATCTGCGGGCTTGCAGCAGAGCACAGGGCGTGATGGCCGTGCGCCTGTCCGGGGCAACCCAGGCAGTCGTGCTTGAAGGAAGAGGAAATAGCAATGAAAGTATCGCTGAAGTGGCTCAAGGAATATGTGGACGTGCCGTCCGATGTCAAGGCGCTGTGCGACAAGCTTGACATGACGGGCACGGGCGTGGAGGGCGTCGACGAGAGCGGCGCATCGTTCAGCGGCGTCTACGTGGGCCAGATCGTCGAGAAGAACGCGCATCCCGACTCGGACCATCTGTGGGTCACCCGCGTGGACGTGGGGGAGCGCAACGTGGACGAGGCGGGCAACCCCGAGCCGCTGCAGATCGTCTGCGGCGCCCAGAACTTCAACCAGGGCGACAAGATCCCGGTGGCGCTGGTGGGCGCCGTGCTTCCGGGCGATTTCAAGATCAAGAAGAGCAAGCTGCGCGGCCAGACCAGCTTCGGCATGAACTGCTCCGAGCGCGAACTGGGCCTGGGGGGCGATCACGAAGGCATCATGATCCTGCCCGAAGACGCGCCCCTGGGAGTCGACTTCGCCCAGTACATGGGCTTGGCCGACACCATCCTCGACCTGGAGATCACGCCCAACCGCCCCGACTGCCTGAGCATGGAGGGCATGGCCCGCGAGGTGGGCGCCATGTACAAGCTGCCGGTCGCAGACGTCTGCGCCGGCGTGGAGCTTTCCGAGTCCGGACAGGCCACAGACGAGCTGGTGGACATCCGCATCGAGGACGCCGAGCGCTGCCCGCGCTACACCGCACGCGTGATCAAGGGCGTGAAGATCGGCCCGTCCCCCGACTGGCTGGCCGAGCGCGTGACCGCGGCGGGAAGCCGCCCGATCAACAACGTGGTCGACATCACCAACTACGTGCTGTTCCTGCTGGGGCAGCCGCTGCACGCGTTCGACTTCGACAAGCTGCTCGACGCGGGTCAGGACAAGGCGCACATCGTCGTGCGCGCCGCCCGGGAAGGCGAGGAATTCACCACGCTCGACGGCGAAGTACGCACGCTCACCAGCGACATGACCGTCATCTCCACGGAGTCGTGCGCGGTGGCGCTGGCCGGCGTGATGGGCGGCCTGGACTCGGAAGTCACCGAAGGCACCACCACCATCCTGCTCGAGGCTGCCACGTTCAGCCCCGGGCACACCAGCAGGACCAGCCGCAACCTGGGACTGTTCAGCGAGTCGAGCATGCGCTACGAGCGCACGGTGGACGCGCACACGATCGAGCGCAACGCCGATTTCGCTGCTGCGCTGATCGCCGAGCTGTGCGGCGGGGAGGTGTGCACGGGCATCGTCGACGAATGGCCGGGCAAGGCCGACCTGCGCCGCCTGCAGTTCCGCGTGCCGCGCTTCCAGGCTATGATGGGCGAGGAAATCCCCGCTTCGGAAGTGGTGGACACGCTGCAGCGCCTGGGGTGCACCGTCGAGGGAAGCGAAGGCACGCTCGACGTGGTGGTCCCGTCGTTCCGCCCCGACCTGGAGCGCGAAATCGACCTGTACGAGGAAGTGCTGCGGCTATACGGCATGGACCGCATCACGCCCACGCTTCCCGGCGGCCGCGGGCGCATCGGCATGCGCAGCCCCGCCGAGCACATCACCGCCAAGCTGCACAACACGCTGCGCGCCAGCGGCCTGAACGAGACGATGACCTACTCGTTCGGCAGCCCCTCCGACATGGAGGCGCTGCGCATGGGCGGCGTGGCCGACGCGAGCGGGTTCGTGGGCGAGGCCGTGGAGCTGATCAACCCGATCAACGCCGACCAGAGCGTCATGCGCCAGAGCCTGATCCCCGGCCTGCTGCGCAACGTGGACTTCAACCAGAAGCACGGCAGCGCGGGCGTGCAGCTCTACGAGGTGGGCAACGTGTTCCACGCCGCCGAAGGCAGTAAGCTTCCCAAGGAGCGCACCAAGGTGGCCGGCGTGCTGGTGGGCCCGATGGGCCTCTCGTCGTGGAACGCCACGCCCCAGCAGGCGGACTTCTTCGACGCCAAGGGCGTGGTGGAAAGCATCATCCGCGAGCTGGCCATCCCGAAGGCGAACTTCAAGGCGCTCGACGAGGCCGAGGCCCCGTACCTGCAGCCGGGCCGTGCGGCACGCGTCTTCGGCGCCGGTGCCGAACTGGGCTGGATCGGCGAGCTGCATCCGCTGGCGGTGAAGGCCTACGACTGCGAGGGCCCGGTTGCCGCGTTCGAGCTCGACCTGGACGCGCTGGTGCGCGCCGCGCGCGAAGCCCGCGACTACCAGGACGTGCCTGAGCTTCCCGCCGTGTCGATGGACGTGGCATTCGTCGTCGACGAGCAGGTGACGCACGAGACGCTCGAGCAGCGCATGCGCGGCGCCGGCGGCAAGCTGCTCTCGAGCATCCGGCTCTTCGACGTCTACCGCGACGAAAAGCGCCTGGGTGCGGGCAAGAAGTCGATGGCCTACGCGCTCGAGTACCGCGCGCCCGACCGCACGCTCACCAGCGAGGAAGCCGAAAAGGCCCATGCCAAGCTGGTGGCGAAGGTGTGTGGCGGCACGGGAGCGCAGGTGCGCGGCTAGCGCTTTTTAGTAGAATACGGGGCGACCCCGGCATCCGTGCGTGTGCGCGGGATGCGGGCGAGCACCGAAGCGAGAACTGCCTAAGAAGGACTTGATGAACTTCAATATCACGAAACGAACTGCGCTGCTTGTGGTGTGCGACATCGTGGGCACGTACCTGGCGTACTTCCTTTCGTCGTTTCTGACCGGGCAGTTGCGCGATGTGTGGAGCACCAACGAGATCTACTTCATCGTGGGCATCCTGGCCGTCATCAACGTGGCGGTGCTGGTGGCCTTCCGCATGTACAACAACCTGTGGGAGTACGCCTCGGTCGACGAGGCGATCCAGATGGTGTTCTCGGCCCTGCTCTCCACGCTCATCGGCGCGGTGTTCCTGTGGATCATCGACGTGCGCCTGCCCATACGCGTCTACGTGGTGGCGTGGCTGCTTCTGATGATCCTGCTGGGCGGCGTGCGCGGGGCGTTTCGCATCCACCGCAGCAAACGGCGCGGCGGCTCGAAGTCGACGTACGGCGACCCGAGCCGGCTGCGTTCGCTGATCGTGGGCGCCGGCGAGACCGGCTCGCTGGTCATCGACCGCATGACGTCCAACGACCCGCTGATGCCCGGCATCCCCGTGGTGGCGACCGACGACAACGCCTCCAAGCGCGGCCAGCGCCTGCATGGCGTGCTGGTGGCCGGCTCCAGCGACGACATCATCAACCTGGTGGAGGAGTACAACGTCGAGCAGATCGTCGTGGCCATCCCGTCCGCCACGCTCGAGGAGCGCAAGCGCATCTACGGCATCTGCACGCAGACCGATTGCAAGCTGTCCACGCTTCCCAACGTGCGCGAGTTGCGCATCGACGAACTCGACGACGTTGCCCTGCGCGACGTCGACGTGGCCGACCTGCTCGGCCGCGACGAGGTGATCCTGAACACGCGCTCGGTGTCGGGCTACATCGCCGGCAAGTGCGTGCTGGTCACCGGCGGCGGCGGGTCGATCGGCAGCGAGCTGGCGCGCCAGCTGTGCTCCGTGGCGCCGCGCCGGATCGTGCTGATGGACATGTACGAAAACGACGCCTACCTGCTGGCCAACGAGCTGTGCTCGCGCTATCCCGACATCGAGATGCGCATCGAGATCGGCAGCATCTGCGACAAGGCGCGCCTGCGCGACGTCTTCGAAAAGCACCATCCCGAAGTGGTGTTCCATGCGGCCGCCCACAAGCACGTCCCCCTGATGGAGGTGTGCCCGCGCGAGGCCCTGCAGAACAACGTCTTCGGCACGCTCAACGTCGTGCGCGAGGCCGACGAGCACGGCATCGAGCGCTTCATCTTCGTCTCCACCGACAAGGCCGTCAACCCCACCAGCGTCATGGGTGCCACCAAGCGCATGGGCGAGATGGTGATGCAGTACTACGCGCGCCATTCCAAGACGGTGTTCTCCGCCGTGCGCTTCGGCAACGTGCTGGGAAGCAACGGCAGCGTCATCCCCCTGTTCAAGAAGCAGATCGCCGCCGGCGGGCCCGTGACGGTGACCCATCCGGACATCGAGCGCTACTTCATGACCCTGCCCGAAGCGGCGCGCCTGGTGGTGCAGGCGGGCGGTATGGCCACGGGCGGCGAGATATTCATCCTGGACATGGGCGAGCCGGTGAAGATCGTCGAGCTGGCCAAGAGCCTGATCCAGCTGTCTGGGCACACGCCCGACGTG